>DASUOA010000456.1:0-6945 GCA_036276895.1 Arenimonas sp.
GCGCTGCATCCGGCCGCCGCCGACGACCCGCTGTTCGCGGGCATGGGCGAGTGCATCGATGCCCACGCCACGCATCTGCAGACGGTGCTGCGGCCGCCGTCGGAGGCCACGGTGCTGGCGCGCTCCGAGGCCGACGACTGCCAGGCCTTCCGCTGGGGCGAGCAGGCTTGGGGCGTGCAGTTCCATCCGGAATTCTCCACCGCGCTGATGCGCGGCTACATCCAGGCGCGCGCAGCCGCGCTGGCCGAGGAAGGCCGCTGCCATCGCCAGCTCAGCCAGTCGGTTCGGCCGGCGCCGCAGGCGCGACGGCTGCTGCACCGTTTCGTCCATCACGCGCATCGCGCCACGCACAAGGGAAGACACGCATGAAGATCGCCCAGGTGGGCATGGCCAGCCCGTTCCGCTGGCTGCAGCGCGCGCTCGATGTCGGACGCCGGCATCCGCAGGCGCTGTTCGGTGGCTTCGCCATCTTCCTGGTGATCGCACTGTTGCCGACGCTGCTGCAGCTCGGCCTGCAGCTAGGCCTGGGCCTGGGGCCGGAAGCGCTGCTGGCGGTCAACGGCCTGACCTTGCTGCTCAGTGTGTTCCTGCTGCCGCCGCTGTTCGGCGGTGCGTTCCGCCTGCTGCATGCCTGCGAGAGCGGGCAGGCGCCCAGCGCGCTCGACGTGCTGGCGCCGTATCGCGAGCCGCAGACCGCCCTGCGGCTGGTACTGACGGCGCTGTTGATCGTGCTGCTGTACGCGCTTGCGTTTGGCCTGCTGATGCTGCTGCCAGGCGGCGGATTCTTTGCCGACGTGATGCGGATCGCCGCCACCACGCCACCGGGCGCGCAGCCCGATGTCAGCGGCCTGGTGGCACCACCGAGCCTGTTGCTGTGGCTGCTGGCGGCGGTGTTCATCGCCATCGTGCTGGGCAATGCCTACATGCTGGCGTTTGCACAGGCGGCGCTGGGCGGCCGCGGGCCGCTGCTGGCGGTGAGCGAAGGCCTGTGGGCGTCGCTGAAGAACCTGCTGCCGTTCATCGCCGTGTTCATCGCCGTGGTGCTCGGCGGCTTCGTGCTCGCGCTACTGCTGGTGCTGGTCGCGGCGGCGGTGCTGGGCGTGCTCGGCATGATCAGCCCGGTGCTGGCGGCACTGGTCGGCGTGCCGCTGTATTTCGGCCTGCTGCTGCTGATCTACGTGGTGATGTTCGGCTACTACTACCACGCCTGGCGCGAAATCTTCGGTGCCGTGCCACCGCCGCTGGATGACGCCATCGCCGCCTAAGCCACCACGCCGGTGATCAGCTGCAGCGCCAACCAGTAACGCCAGCCCAGCCACAACAGCAGGGCGATCGCACACAGTGCCTGCAGTACCAGCCAGAGCACGGCCCATGTCGGCCAGCGGCGCGCGCCGTCGCGCTGCACACGGGTGCCGCTCAGCCAGTCGTGCAGCGCAGTCTTGTTAGGCGTCCAGGCGGCCAGTGCGTGGCCGAGGTTGAGCGTCAGCCAGGACAGGCCGCCGCTGGCGAAACGCAGCACCAGCTGCGGCAGTGTCGGCCGAGTGCCAGTGGCGCTGAGCACGCAGAGGCCCATCCCGCGCTTACCGGGACTCGCCTGCCACGGTGACGCCTCGAAGGCGATGAAGTAAGCCGCGGCGAGGCCGACCAGCAGCGCCGCCAGCTGCAGCGTCGCCAACGTCAGATTGGCCAGCAGCGACTCCAGGCTGCTGCGCAGCAGCGCGTCCTGCGACCACTGGCCCAACAATGTGAACGGGCTCTGCAGACTGCGCAGTGCCACTTCCATCAAGTCCAGCACGCGCTGCTGTACCACCAGAAGATCGCTACGCAGCTGCGCATTGGCACGCAGCAGCGACGGCCAGGCCAGCGGCAGCCAGAGCAGCATCAGCAGCGCGAGGTCGGCGCTGTAGGCGGCGTAGCGGCGCCAAAAACCGGCCGGTGCGTTCATGCCGGGTCGGCGGCCCGGGCCTGCCGTTGCAGCAGCTGCCCGGCGATGATGCCGAGCTCGTACAGCAGGCACATCGGGATCGCCAGCAGCAGCTGCGAGACCACGTCCGGCGGGGTAATGATCGCCGCCAGCACGAACACACCGACGATCACGTAGCCGCGCGCTTCACGCAGTTGCGCTGGCGTGGTCCAACCGAGCAGCAGCGCCACCACCACCGCCACCGGCAACTCAAAGCTCAGGCCAAAGGCGAGAAAGATCACCAGCACGAAATCGAGGTAGCGGCTGATGTCGGTCATCATCGCCACACCCTCGGGTGTGACCGCCAGCAGGAAGGTGAATACCGTCGGCAGCACCAGGAAGTAGGCGAAGGCGCAGCCGAGGTAGAACAGCAGCACGGCGACGACCAGCAAGGGTTTGGCGAGGCGGCGCTCATGCTGGTACAGACCCGGCGCGACGAAGGCCCAGGCCTGGTAAAGCAGCACCGGCATCGCCAGCACCACGGCGACGCAGAAAGCCAGTTTGATCGGGATGAAGAACGGCGAGGCGACTTCGATCGCCACCAGCTGGCTGCCTTCGGGCAGCCGATCGAGCAGTGGTGCCGCGAGCCAGCTGTACAGCTGCTGCGCGAACGGCATCAACGCCAGGAACACCAGCAGCACTGCGCCGACTCCCTTGAGCAGGCGGCCGCGCAGCTCCAGAAGATGGCCCATCAGGCTGTCTTCGGGCAGTGGCGACGCATCGCTCATGGCGCCTTGCCGTCGCGCTTGTCGCTGGCGTCTGCGGCGGTCTCCGACGCCTGCGCCGGGATCGACTCCACGCTGTCACGCAGCGCGCGGCGACTGTCCTCCACCGCGGTGCGCAGGTCGTCGACCGGTTTCTGGATGCTCTGCCGCAACTCGTCGGCCGCCAGTTCGCGCTCGAACTCGGCCTTGACCGAATACCACTGCGCCCGCGCCTTGCGTACCCACAGCCCGGCAAAGCGTGCCGCCTTTGGCAGGCGCTGCGGACCGAGCACCACCAGCGCCACCACGGCGATCAACAGCAGTTCGGAGAAACCGATGTCGAACATGGCTGGGCGCTCCGCGCCTTACGCGTCCTTGTGCTCGTTCTGTCGCGCCGATTCGCTGTCTTGCTTGGCGTCGTTGCCGAGCTTGGCCGGCGCCTCTTCGGTGCCGTCCTTCATGCCCTTTTTGAAGCCGCGGATGGCGCTGCCGAGATCCTCGCCGACATTGCGCAGGCGCTTAGTGCCGAACACCAGCAGCACCACGATCAAAACGATGATCCAGTGCCAGAGGGAAAAACTGCCCATGTGATGCGCCTTGGAAGAATGCTACCGCCTAGGATACTCCAGCGCGCCGCGGCGACCCGCTTACGGCCGCTGCGGCACGGTGTTCTCTTCGAGCCGGTCGCGGAAATCGACCACTGCATCCGGCACGCCCTGCACGCGGCCTTCGAAGATCGCGCGCGGCGTGATGTTGGCGCCGTACACCGCGCGATTGGCCTTGTAGTCGATCGCCAGCACCGCACCGTCCAGCGCCACGCCGGCAAACAGGCCGCGGGCACGCGAGTAGCTGTAGATTTCGGCCTTGAGGTCCTGGTCGGTGCTGGCCTGGGCGCTGCGCCCGACCGGGCCGGCGGCGACCGAGGCATCCGCGCCGAGGGTGAATTTTCCGTTGACGATATTGTCGACGCCGCGCGCGGAGCGGAACACCAGGATCACGTCGGACGACTGCACGCCGGCCTGGAAACCGATGCTGCCGCCGGTGAGCGTCATGTAGCTCGGGTTGGACCAGCTGCCATCGGCGCCGCGCACCGCGATCAGGCCCTTGCCGCGGCGGCCGCCGAGAAACAGCCCGGCCTTGACCACATCGGGAATCACCGCGACCGCATAGGCCTCGGCGAACAGCCGTGTCGGCACCGCCGATTCCGGGATACGCATGATCTCGCCAAGCACCCGGGCGGCATTGCCTGCACGTTGCTCTTCCTTCACGCCAGCGGACGCCGGCAGCGCGATCAGCATCAAGGTGGCGGCGAAAACGGCGAGCAGACGCGGCATGGCGGGCTCCTGCGGGTGATGGGTTGATTGGGAGTATCGCGGCCGGCCATGAATCACGCATGAGCCGGCCTTCACTTCGGCGATGATACGGTGCCTTACCCGGAACGTTTCCCTGCGCATGGCCAAACACGACGACGAGGGCGCGCCGCGCGCCGGCTCCGGCCGCAGCGCGCTGCTGCTGGTCAACCTCGGCACCCCGGCGGCGCCGACTGCCGCGGCGGTGCGCCGCTATCTGGCGCAGTTCCTGCACGATCACCGGGTGGTCGATGTCAGCCGCTGGCTGTGGTGCGCGGCGTTGCACGGCATCATCCTGCCGCTGCGCTCACCCAAGGTCGCGCGCAACTACGCCCGCATCTGGATGCCGGAGGGCTCGCCGCTGCTGGTGCACTCGCAGCGTCTGGCCGATGCCCTGCAACACCAGCTGCCGGATGTCGACGTACGCCTGGGAATGACCTACGGCGAACCCTCGATTCCATCGGTGCTGCGTGATCTGCGCGGGCGCGGCATGACCCGCTTGCTGGTATTGCCGCTGTACCCGCAGTACTCGGCTACGACCACGGCCGCGGTGTTCGATGCCGTCGATGCCGAACTCGGCCGCTGGCGCCGACGCCCTTCACTGCGCACGATCGACGACTACCATCGCGATGCCGGCTGGTTGGATGCGCTCGAAGCGCGGGTGCGCGCGCACTGGGACCTGCACGGTCGCGGCCAGCGACTGCTGCTCTCCTACCACGGCATTCCCGAACGCTACGTGCGCCTCGGCGACCCCTATCCGCTGCAATGCCAGGCCGGCGCCGAGGCGCTGGCGCAGCGCCTTGGCCTGTCCGCCGACGACTGGCAGCTGTGTTACCAGTCGCGGTTCGGCCGCGAGCCCTGGCTCGGCCCCGCTACCGACACCACCTTGCAGGAACTGGCACGCAACGGCATCCGTGATGTCGACCTGCTGTGCCCGGGCTTCGCCGTCGACTGCCTGGAGACGCTCGAGGAAATCGCCGTGCAGAACGCCGAAGCCTTCCATGCCGCCGGCGGTGGCCAGTTGCGCTACATCAGCGCGTTGAACGATACGCCGGGCCATGTGGCCGCCCTGGCGGCACTGGCGCGCCGGCACCTGCAAGGTTGGGAGGGCGGCGCATGAGCTTCACCGAGATCCGCCTGCCGACCCTGCGCGGCGAACTGGCCGCATTGCGCGACGGCAACCCCGACGGCCCCAAACTGCTGGCCCTGCATGGCTGGCTCGACAATGCGGCAAGCTTCATCCCGTTGCTGCCGCAGTTCGCCGGCTTCGACGTGGTTGCGCTCGACCTGCCCGGCCACGGCCACTCGGCGCATCGCCTGCCCGGCTACGACTATGCCTTTATCGACTGGCTGCACGACGTGCTCGATGCCATGGACGCGCTCGGCTGGCCACGCGCGCACCTGCTCGGACATTCGCTGGGCGGCGCCATCGCCAGCTGCGTCGCCGCCTGCGTACCCGAGCGGGTGCAGCGGCTGGCACTGATCGAGGCACTCGGCCCCTTGGCCGGCGCCCCCGGCGAATCCGGTGAGCGCCTGCGCACCGCACTGCGCGCCCGTCGCGAGCGCGGCGCCCGCGAAGACAGCGAGCCGCGTCGCATCGATAACATCGACGTCGCACTGGCCGCCCGCCTCGCCGCCACCCCGATGCCGCGCGAGGCCGCGCGCCTGATCGTCGAACGCAACCTGCGCCCGGTCGACGGCGGCTACGTCTGGCGCAGCGACGCCCGCCTGACCCTGCCCAGCGCCGTGCGCCTGCCGGAGGACGCGGTGCAGGCGATCCTGCGCCAGATCACGCTGCCGACCTTCCTGGTCGCCGCCGAACCCTCGCCGCCGTACTTCAGCGCCGAGATCCGTGACGCCCGGCGCGGCTGCGTCGCCGACATCCGCGTGCTGACCCTGCCCGGTGGCCATCACATCCACATGGAGCAACCGGAGCTGGTCGGCGGCATGTTGGCGGATTTTCTTGCTGCGCCGTGAGCAGCAGGATTCGCAGCGGGTCGGCGCGTCCAGTCGAGGGCTCGACGCGCCGTAGCAGTGGGCGCCGACGCCTGAGTCGGCGCCGTTGCTAAGATGGTGCCCAGCCGCACCGCTGCCGAGGTCCCGACCATGAGCACTCAACGCGTTACGCTCGCCCAAGCGGATGGCCATCTGGCCGAACTGATCGCAGCCGTTGAACGCGGCGACGAGGTGATCATCGAGAGCGCGCACAAGACCCAGGTGAAGCTGGTGACGGTGCCCTCGGCGCGTGCGAGCCGGGTGCTCGGCGCCTATCGCGGCAAGCTGCGCATGGCCGCTGATTTCGATGCGCCATTGCCGGAGGAGTTCTGGCTGAGCGGCCGCCCGTGAATCTGCTGCTCGATACGCACGCGTTCCTGTGGATGCTGTTTGCGCCAGAGAAGCTGTCCGCCAGGGTGATACAGGCGCACGACGATCCGGTCACCACGCTGCATTTGAGTGCGGTGACGCTGTGGGAAATCCAGATCAAAGCCGCGCTTGGAAAGCTGGAGCTCGACGTGCCGCTGGCGCAGATCGTGCGTGAACAGGTGCAGGATGACCGCTACCGGCTGCTCGACATCCGCGCCGAGCATGTGCTGGCGCTGGACGACTTGCCGCGCCCGCATAGCGACCCGTTCGATCGGCTGCTGATCGCGCAATCGCGGGTCGAAGGCTTGCCGCTGGTGAGCGCCGACGGCGTGTTCGCGCAGTATCCGGTCGAATTGTTCTGGTGATGCGCCGCGCGGCGCGGTGCGCGCCCACCCGACCTCGCACGCATGCGCACATGCGCGCGAAGATCGGTTGCAACAGCGCCTCCAGATTCACTGCCTGAGTGGTGCAGCGCGCTTACAGGCGATCACCGTTGCTGTTCAAGTCGACAATCTCGTAACCCAGTCGCTCCAGCCCCGGCAGGATGGTGTTCTTGTCACCGACA
>DASUOA010000457.1:0-6123 GCA_036276895.1 Arenimonas sp.
CTGGCGCTGCCAGGCGCGGCCGTTGATGCCGCCGTCGCCGAGCGTATCGAAACTGAAACTGTCGACTTCCAGCGCCTCGTCGAACCAGTACAGGCCGGCCTGCCAGTCGAAGCGCCCCCATTCGCGCGATTCGATGCGCAACTCCTGGCTCCACTGGGCATGCTCCGGCAGCCCATCAGCGGACTCGGCCGGGAACAGCGCCTCATGCAGCTGGTCGGGCGGGAACCCATACAAGGAGCCGCCATCGATATCGCCGCGGCTGAACACCTCGACCGACTCGTAACCGGTGATCGAGTACAGGCTGTAGCGTTCGAAATCCCAGCGCAGGCGCAGGCTGCCGCCGAGGCTGTCGAGTTCCTGCTCGTTGCCGGCATCGAAGCTCACCTGGTCGCGACGGAAGCCAGGGACGAAGTCGTTGCTGCCGGGCACGAGGGCGCCAGCGCGGAACAGACGTGCGGTGCCATCGAGCGCGCGCGCATGCACATTGGCCAGCGCTTCGAATCCATCGCGCCCCGAGAACAGCAGTTGGAAGCGGCCCGCCGACTCGCGATACCCCTCGAGATCGTCACCGGGCCCGTTGTGGATGTTGTCGACCCAGTCATCGCGACGCTGATGCAGCAGCGATATGCGCGCCGCGACCCCCTCGCCCAGCGCGCCACCGACCGCGCCCTCGAGATTCATCGTCTGCCGCTGGCCCCAGCCGGCACGCACATAGCCATCGGTTTCGCCGAACGGCCGTACCGAATTGAACTTGATCACGCCCGCCGGCGAGTTACGCCCGAACAGCGTGCCCTGCGGGCCACGCGCCATCTCGATCTGCTCGACGTCGAAGACCGGAAAGCCCTTCAGGATCGGGTTCTCCTGCACGACATCGTCATACACCAGCGACACCGGCTGCGAGGCGTTGAGATCGAAGTCGGTATTGCCAAGGCCGCGGATGTAGAAGCGCGGAAAGGCCCGGCCAAAGGACGATTCGATCTGCAGGCTGGGTAGCCGCGCGGCCAGGAAACGAATGTCCTCGCCGCTGGCAGTCATCGCATCGAGCTTCTCCGCGGCCAGGCTGCTGATCGCCATCGGCACGTCCTGGATATTCTCGACCCGGCGCTGGGCGGTGACTTGCACCGCCTCCAGTTGCACCGGCTTGGACTCCGCTTCGGACTCCGCTGTCTGGGCATTCGCCCCGCCGGCGAGCGCGAGGGCAATCGACAGCGACAAGGCGGAACGGGCAACACGAGCGACGACAGCCATGGGCCTTCTCCTCGCAGGATGCTTGTGCGCCTCCTCCCCAGAGGCAAGCGCAAGCCTACTCCTGTTGGTGCCACGCGCAAATCACCCCGTTTATCGCCGGGGCGTATAAGCTGCGCGGCATGAACTACCGCCACGCCTTCCACGCCGGCAACCACGCCGACGTGCTCAAGCACTGCATCCTGCTGGCCTTGATCGACGCCCTGCAGCAGAAGTCGACTCCACTCTTCGTGCTCGACACCCACGCCGGACGGGGCCAGTACCTGCTGACCAGCGAACAGGCCGGCAAGACCGGCGAGTTCAAGGACGGCATCCTCAAGCTGCTGGGCGCCAGCGACCTCCCGGCGCCGGTTCAGCGTTACCTGCGCGCGGTACAGGCGGACAATCCGGTCGGTGCGCTGGTCGAGTATCCGGGCTCACCGCTGCTGATCGCACAGGCCCTGCGCGATCACGACCGCCTCGCCGCCTGCGAGTTGCAGCCGGAGGAAGCCGCCGCGCTGAAATCACTGTTCAAGGGAGACACCCGCGTCGGCGTGCACCAGCGCAATGGTTACGAGGCGATGCCGGCCCTGCTGCCGCCGAAGGAGAAGCGCGGCCTGGTGCTGATCGACCCGCCCTACGAGGCGCAGGACGAGGAGTACCCGCGTATCGTCGAGGCGCTCAAGTTGGCGCTGACGCGCTGGCCGACCGGGCAGTTCGCGATCTGGTATCCGATCAAACGCCGCGCCACCTTGCAGCCGTTCTTCCGCAAGGTCGCGCATCTGCCGGTGAAATCAGCACTGGCGATCGAGCTGCTGGTGCGGCCGGACGATTCGCCACTGCGCATGAACGGCAGCGGCATGCTGCTGCTCAATCCGCCGTGGCAGTTCGACCAGCTCATCGAACCCTGCCTGCGCGAGCTGGCGCGGCTGCTCGGCGAGCGTGGCGCCAGCTGGCGGCAGACCTGGTTGATCGAGCCGAAGTAAGACGCGGCAGTTTTAATCCGCGAGATACTGCTCGCGAGTACGCATCAGGTTGCGCGCCTTGTACTCGGGCAGGCGGAACGCGTGCCCGGCACAGCGCCCCTGCAGCGGCGACAGCTCGCCGCGCAGGGACTGCAGGCCAGCCTCGACCTCGTCTTTCGCGTCGCCCTGTGCCAACCAGGCGCGGGCGCGCGGCTCGTCGAGCTGCGCGCTGCAGCGCGCCCAGACCTCGGTCCCGGCCGTCCAGGCATCGATGGTGATGTCGAAACCATCGACCCCGACAAAGCGCGCGGACTGCACTGGATTGCTGCCATCGTCGACAGCCACGTCGTCCAACTGCAGCGCATCGAGCAACCCGGCCAGTGCATCGCCGCGATAGGGGTCGGCCAGTTCATTGGCCGGCATACCATCCATTCCGAAGCTTTCGCCGACACGCTCGACCGTAAATGCGCGGCCGGAGGCCGGCTTGACCTCGACCCGCTCGATGCGCGCCAGCGGACGATCGACCAGGCGTCGGTCGAGCCAGGCTGCGGTCTCTCGGGGCAGCTCCAGTTCGCGGTCGACGCGCCAGGCCTGCGCCTGGTCGACCACGCGGACGAAGCGGCCACCGCCGCTGGCGGGAGGGTCGCCGACCACCACGCGGAACTCGATGCCATCGCCGATGACCACCAGCTCGATGCCAGCGGCATCCTCGGCATCGACCGGCTCCACGCCCAGGCGTGCGTAGCGCGTCGCATCGCTGGTCTTGGCCTCGACACGGCGGGCCTCACCCAGCTCCTGCAACAGGCGCTGGATCCGTCCGCCGTGCGCGGGCCAATCACGCTCGAGTAGATGCCAGGCGCTGTCGCGGCGTTCCAGCGTCGCCAGCACTTCGCTGCCGGCGCCACGTACCTCGATGCGGCCGATCGCATCGATGTGCGCCGCAAGCTCCGGAAATAGCGGTGTCGGCTGGCCGTCCTGCGCCGATTCCGCCGGCCACCACAACCAGCCGAGCAGACACAGCAGCGCTGCAATCACCATCAGCAGCAAGCGGTTCGCGGTCATGGCTCAGCCCTGCGCATGGCGGCGCCGCAGGCCGCGGTTGATGGCGACCACCAGCGCGATCAGGAGCAGCAGCAGCGGAATGCCAAGGATGTTGATCAGCTTGAGCTGCGCGCCCAGCGCCTCGATCTCGGCGTTGAGCTGGCGCTGCACTTCGCGCAGTTCCTTGCGGATGCGCAGCTTGTCGTCCTGGAAGCGCAGCAGTTCGGCCTGCTGCGCGGCGGTCAACGCCTGCGCCTGGCCGGCATCGCCGTCCGGCTGCAGTTGCGCCAGCCGCTGCTCCAATACATCCAGCTGCTGCTGCAACTCGTCAGCCTTGCTGCGGTAGCGCTGCTCGGCACCGCGGCGCAACTGTTCGACGCGCTCGAACGGGCGACGCGACGCGGCACGCGTGCGCACCGCGATCAGATCGGCATTGCCCACCAGATTGTCGACCGCGTTGTAGACAAAGTCACCGTTGTTGGCGAACACGTTGTAGCTCGGGCGGCCGAGGAAGTCCTGCACCTGCACCCACAGCCGGTCGCTGAGCACGTCGGTGTCGGCGACCACCACGATGTTGGCATCGCTGAGCGATTCGGCGAGATGGCCGTCGCCGGCGCGGTCGGGGAACGCCGAGGTCAGCTTGCCGGTCAACCGCGCCGCCAGCACGTAGGCGCTGTTGCCGGGCTGGAAATCGTCCTGCAGCAACGATGGATCCGAGAGCAGGCGGACGCGCTCGGCATCGACCAGCACCGAGCTGCCCGAGCTCTGCACCAGCGGCTCGAGCTTGAGCGTCGCGCCTTCACGCAGCGACAACGCACCGGCGCTGGCGAAGTGCAGCAGGTCCAGTTCGGCCGACACCACATCGTTCTGGTTGAGTGCGTCGCGACCCAGGCCCAGCACCGCCAGATGCCGCACCGGCGGCGCATTCGGGTCAGGCTGCACCTGCAGCGCATGACGGCCGTCGAGTACCACCTTGTCCGGCGCGAACTCCAGGCCCCAGTGCGCGAACAGCGTCGGCAGGTTGGAGCTACGGGTCGATTCAAGCTGGGTCGGATCCATCATCGCCGGCGCCGGCTCGGCCTCCGCCTCCGGATCGACGAACACCAGCAGGCGGCCGCCGCGCATCACGAACTGCTCGATCGCGTACTCGGTCTCCACCGGCAGCGCCTTGGGGTGGATCAGCATCAGCAGGTCGACGTCCTCGGCGATGCTGTCGGGATTGGCCTGCAACCGGCGCAGCTCGAAGAACTCGGCCAGTTGGCCATCGAACACCCAGCCACGATGCGGACGTCCGGCCATCGGATCGAAACCCGGGCCCGTCGGCAGGCCGCTGAGCACCGCCAGTACCGGCCGCTGGTCGAGACTCAGGGTCGAGATCAGCTTGGCGACGTCGTACTCGAGGAAAGCCTCTTTGTCCGGCTGGATGAAAGGCATCGCGGACTCGCCATCGGTGCTGTTGCTGCCGACCAGACCGAAGTACAGCGTCTGCCCCGGCGCGCCGAGCGGCACCGCCTGCAGTCCGTGTGCAGCCGCTTCGTCCTCGGCCTCGGAAAACGGCTCGGGGTCGATCACCGACAAGCTCAGCTTGCCGCCGGAGCGCGCCACCATTTCTTCCAGCAGTTCGCGCACGCGCTGCGCGTACAGCCGGAACTGCGGCAACTCGCGGCTGGCTTGCTCGGAGTAGTAGAGCTTGAGCGCGATGGTCTCGTCGATCTTGTCGAGGATGCGCTGGGTGCCGTCGGACAAGGTGTACAGCCGGCTCTCGGTGAGGTCGATGCGAAGCCCGCGCAGTGCGACGCTGCTCAAGGCAACGGCTGCGAAGAACAGCACTGCCAGCAGCGGCAATGCGATGGCGGGGAGGGAGCGACGGGTCAGCAGCTTCATCAGTCGGCCTTCTTGAGGTCGATCACCAGCACCGTCGCCAGCAACCAGGCGGCGATGCTCAGGACAAAGAACACCAGGTCACGCAGGTCGAGCACACCGCGCACGATGGCCTGGAAATGGGTCAGAAAGCTCAGGCCGCTGACCGCATCGACCAGCGACTGCGGCGCCCACGGCCGCACCAGGTCGAGCGCCAGCGGGAAGCCAGCCAGCAGCAGCAACAGGCAGACCATCACCGTCAGCACGAAGGCCACCACCTGACTGCGCGTCGCCGCCGACAGGCAACTGCCGATGGCAAGGAAGGCACCGGCCATCAGCCAGCTGCCGATGTAGCCAGCGAGGATCACGCCGTGGTCGGGATCGCCCAGCCACGCGACCGTAATCCACATCGGGAAGGTCAACGCTAGCGCCAGTCCGATGAAAGCCCAAGCCGCGAGAAACTTGCCGAGTACCGCCTGCCACAAGGTCAACGGCAGCGTCAGCAGCAGCTCCAGGGTGCCGGCCTTGCGCTCCTCTGCCCACAGCCGCATCGCCACCGCCGGCACCAGCAGCAGGTAGAGCCACGGATGGAAGCGGAAGAAGATCTGCAGATCCGCCTGCCCAGCCTCGAAGAAACCGCCGAGATAGAACGTGAACGCGCCGGCCATGGCAAGAAAAATGACCAGGAACACCAACGCCAAAGGCGTGGCGAAATACGCGGCGAACTCGCGCCGGAATACCGACAGCACCGGGCTCATGCGGCCTCCGCCAGGGTGATGCGACGGAACACTTCTTCCAGGCGGCCGTGCTCGGCACGCAGGTCGGAGTAGGCGATGCCGCGTAGACGCAGGCGCTCGGCGACACTGTCGGTGGTCAAGGGCTTGCCCTGCGGGAAGATGTAGAGACGGCCATCGGCAGGCTCCTGCAGGAAGCCCGCGGCACCCGGCAAGCCATCGAGCGCGGCGCGTGCGGCGATGCTGTCGCTGGCCAGCACCGAGACCGCACCCTGGTAGCGCGACTGCGCCAGCAGCTC
>DASUOA010000458.1:0-2073 GCA_036276895.1 Arenimonas sp.
CGCCATCCCGCAACTGCCAGGCATCGAGCACGCGCGCATCGAGGAAGGCGTAGTTGATCGCTTCGTTGAACTCGCGCGCCAGCAGCTGGCGGCGCAGTGCCGACTCCTCTATCCGGGCTTCGCTCGGCGCGACGAGGGCCACCTCGCCAGTCGGCAGCCGGGTCGGGATCGCCTCATAACCGTGGATGCGAGCGATCTCCTCGATCAGGTCTTCCTCGATCGCGATATCGAAGCGACGGCTGGGCGGCGTTACCTGCCAGCCCTCGGCATCGCTCGTCACGGTCATACCCAGCGCGCGCAGGATGCGCTCGACCTCGGTATCGACCACCGTCAGACCGAGCACGCGTGCCAGACGCGCACGGCGCAGGCGCACCGCAGACGCTTTCGGCAGATGCTCGGGCAACACCGCTTCGCTCACCGGGCCGGCCTTGCCACCCATGATTTGCAGCACCAGCGCGGTCGCGCGTTCCAGTGCCTGTCGCGGCAACTCGGGATCGACGCCGCGCTCGAAGCGGTGCGAGGCATCGGTGTGCATGCCGAGCTTGCGCGCGCGGCCGATGATCGCGCTCGGCGCGAAATGCGCCGATTCCAGGAATACGCGCGTGGTCGCATCGGTGACGCGGGTGTCGAAGCCGCCCATCACGCCCGCCAGCGCCACCGGGCGATCGGCATCGGTGATCAGCACGAAGCCGTCGTCGAGTGTCGCGTCGCGCTCGTCGAGCAGCTTGCAGGTCTCGCCGGCGCGTGCACGACGCACGCCGACCGGCCCCTTCAACGTGTCAGCATCGAAGGCATGCATCGGCTGTCCAAGCTCGAGCATCACGTAGTTGGTGATGTCGACCAGCGGGCTGATCGGACGCAGGCCCGCGCGCTTGAGGCGCTCACCCAGCCACAGCGGCGTGCGCGCCTGCGCGTCGACGCCTTCGATGACGCGGCCGCAGTAGCGCGGGCAATCGGCGCCGGCGTCGAGCTGCACCTCGACCTTCGCATCGCTGCTCACCACGGCAGCCTCGATCGACAGCGGCGTGACCTCAGCACCGAGTGCCGCCGCCACGTCATAGGCGATACCCCGGATGCCGAAGCAGTCGGCGCGGTTCGGCGTCAGCTTCAGTTCCAGGCTGGCGTCGGGGAGCCCGAGGTACTGGGCCAGGGGCTGGCCGACCGGCGCATCGCCCGGCAACTCGAGCAGGCCGGACGCATCGGGATCGACGCCCAGCTCTTTGGCCGAGCACAGCATGCCGAAGCTGTCGACACCGCGCAGCTTGGCCGACTTGATCTGCAAGCCACCCGGCAAAGTGGCGCCAACCGTCGCCAGCGGCGCTTTCAGGCCCGCGCGCGCATTGGGCGCGCCGCAGACGATCTGCACCGGCTCGGCGCCGCCCGCGGCGACCGTGCACACCTGCAGGCGGTCGGCCTCCGGGTGCTTTTCGGCTTTCAGGATTTCGGCGACCACGACCCCATCGAGGCCTTCGCCCAGCACCGTGATCTCTTCGACTTCGAGGCCGATGGCAGTCAGCGCCGCGGCGAGCTGCGCGCGATCAGCGCTGACCGCGACGTGCTCGCGCAACCAGGATTCGGGGAACTTCATGCGAACTGCCTCAGGAAGCGCACATCGTTGTCGAAGAAACTGCGCAGGTCGTCGACGCCGTAACGCAGCATGGCGAAACGCTCGACGCCGAGGCCGAAGGCGAAGCCGGTGTAGCGCTCGGCATCGACGCCGCAGGCGCGCAGCACATTGGGATGCACCATGCCGCAACCCAGCACCTCGAGCCACCGCGTGCTGCCGTCGGCCTGCTGCCAGGCGATGTCGACCTCGGCAGACGGCTCGGTGAAGGGGAAGTAGCTGGGGCGGAAACGCATCTCGAAATCGCGCTCGAAGAACGCACGCACGAACTCGGCCAGGGTGCCCTTGAGATCGGCAAAGCTCGACGTCTCATCGACCAGCAGGCCCTCGACCTGGTGGAACATCGGCGTATGCGTCTGGTCCGAGTCGGAGCGGTAGACCTTGCCGGCCGCCAGCATGCGCAGCGGCGGTTTGTTGTTCTGCATGAAGCGCACCTGCACACCCGAGGT
>DASUOA010000459.1:0-4836 GCA_036276895.1 Arenimonas sp.
TGGGCACACCGCGCTGCCGATGGCGACCAGCCAGGACCACAAGCGCGTCTTTGATGGCGACACCGGCCCCAACACCGGCGGCATGGGCGCCTACTCGCCGGCGCCGGTGGTGACCCCGGAAATCCACGCGCGAGTGATGCGCGAGATCGTCAACCCGACCGTGCAGGGCATGATCAGCGACGGCGTGCCGTTCACTGGCTTCCTCTACGCCGGGCTGATGATCGACAAGCACGGCGCGCCGAAGGTGATCGAGTTCAACGTGCGCTTCGGCGATCCGGAAACGCAGCCGGTGATGCTGCGGCTGCAGAGCGACTTGGTCGATCTGGTCGAGGCCGCGCTCGATGGCAAGCTCGATGGCGTGCAGGCGCAGTGGGATCCGCGCTGCTCGCTCGGCGTGGTGATGGCGGCGGCAAACTATCCGGACGCGCCGCGCAACGGCGATGTGATCCACGGCCTCGATGCGGCGCAGGAACGCGACGCCAAGGTCTTCCACGCCGGAACCGCATTGCGTGACGGCGATGTCGTCACCAGCGGCGGCCGCGTGCTTTGCGCGACGGCGCTGGGCGCCAACGTCGCCGAGGCGCAGCAACGCGCCTACGCTGCAGCGGCGAAGATCCACTGGGACGGCGAGTTCCACCGCCACGACATCGGCTGGCGCGCGATCGCCCGCGAGCGCAGCTGAGCCCATCGCCAGCCACCGGGCCGCTTGCTAGGCTTGCCCGAGCCTGACGGGGGAACCATGGCCCACAATCAGTTCGAACTGCTCGCGCAGCGCCGCTTCCTGCCCTTCTTCGTGGTGCAGGCGCTCGGCGCGTTCAACGACAACGTGTTCCGTCAGGCGATCATCGGCCTGCTGTTCTGGCTCGGCATCCCCGACGAGCAGCGCTCGCTGTACACCAACCTGGCGCCGGCGCTGTTCATCCTGCCCTACTTCCTGTTTTCGGCCACCGCTGGACAGTTCGCCGAGAAGCTGGAGAAGTCACGACTGATCCGCATCACCACGGCGATGGAGATCGGCATCATGGCATTGGCCGGTGTCGGCTTCCTCAGCCAGAGCCTACCGCTGCTGCTGGTCTGTCTGTTCCTGACCGGCGTGCAGTCGACGCTGTTCGGGCCAGTGAAGTATTCGATCCTGCCTTCGGTGCTCAAGCCCGAGGAACTCACCGGCGGCAACGGCCTGGTCGAAATGGGCACCTCGATCTCGATCCTCGCCGGCATGATCTTCGGCGGTCTGATCTTCACCCTCGCCGGCAGCCACGGCCCGGTGGTGGCGGCGACAGCGCTGGTCATTCTGGCGATGACGGGCAATATCGTCAGCCGGATGATTCCGCGCGTCGATGCCGGCGCGCCGGAGACGAAGGTCAACTGGATTCCGATCGTCGAGTCGCTGGCGGTGTTGCGCCTGGCGCGCCGGCAGCCGGCAGTGCGCAATTCGATTCTCGGCATCAGCTGGTTCTGGTTCTTCGGCACCGTGCTCACGGCGCAGCTGCCGAGCTATGCGCCGAAGCATCTGGGCGGCGACGAAACTTTGTACCTGCTCGCACTGGCGTTGTTCTCGGTCGGCACCGGCGTCGGCTCGCTGCTCTGCGAGAAGCTCTCCTCACGCACGGTGGAGATCGGCCTGGTGCCGCTGGGCGCCATCGGCATGACCGCGTTCTGCATCGATCTGTACTTCGCACGACCCGGCGCGGCGCCGGTATCCGGCCTCGATGTCGCGACCTTTCTGGCGCAGCCGGGCAGCTGGCGCATCGTCATCGACCTCACCCTGATCGGCCTGTTCGCCGGCTTCTACGTGGTGCCGCTGTTCGCGCTGGTCCAGAGCCGCACGCCGAAGTCGGAGCTGTCGCGGGTGATCGCCGCGCTCAACATCCAGAACGCCGCTTTCATCGTGACCGCCACCGGCATCGCACTCATGTGCCTGCACGTGCTGAAGTGGAGCATCCCGGAACTGTTCTTCGCCACCGGCATCGCCACCGCGATCGTCGCGCTGATCATCTTCTCGCTGGTGCCGGAATTCTTCCTGCGCTTCCTCGCCTGGATCCTGCTGCACGCGCTGTACCGCGTGCGTGCGCGCGGCATCGAGGAGCACGTTCCCGACGACGGCCCGGCGCTGCTGGTCTGCAATCACGCCAGCTATCTCGACTGGCTGATCATCGGCGGCGCGGTGCCGCGACCGGTGCGCTTCGTCATGTACTACCGGATCTTCAACATTCCCGGCCTGCGCTGGGTGTTCCGCGCCGCCAAGGCGATTCCGATCGCCGGCAGCAAGGAGGATCCGGCGATCATGGCGCGCGCCTTCGCTGAAGTGGACAAGGCCTTGGCCGACGGCGAGCTGGTCTGCATCTTCCCCGAGGGCGCGCTGACTCGCGACGGCGCCATGGCCGCGTTCAAGCCGGGCGTGGAGAAAATCCTTGCCGCACGTCCGGTGCCGGTGGTGCCGATGGCCTTGCGCGGGATGTGGGCCAGCATGTGGAGCCGGCGCGACAGCGCGCTCGGCCGCCTGCGCCTGCCGCGGCGTTTCCGCGCGTCGATCGAGGTCGAAGCAGTAGCAGCGGTCGATGGCGCGAGCGCCACCGCCGCGAGTCTGGAAACACAGGTGCGCGCCCTGCGCGGCGACGCCGCGTAAGCGCTCAGGTCGCCCAGCCGGCGAGCACGAACAAGGCCAGCACGCCCAACCACAGCAGCAGTACGCGCCAGGCCAGGCTCATGGCATCGCGCAGCTCCAGCAGGTCGGGGCCGAGCGCGCTGCCGTCGACGGCATAGACCTCGTCTTCGGCCAGCTCGCAGTCGACGCTGACGCGCGCGGCGGCACCGAGATAGCCGAGATCGAGCGTCGCGCCTTCGGCATGCGCCTCGCGCCAGGCGCCGAGTACGCGGTCGAAGTCGGCCGCCAGCGCCAGCGCAAACGTCATCAGCTGCGCCACCGGCCAGTTCATCCACGCCAGCCAGGTTGCGGCATCACCGCGCTGGCCGCTGTCCAGGCGCTGTCGTCCTTCGCCTTGCGCGCACAGCGACAGCAGGCGATACAGCAAAGCACCGGCCGGTCCCAGCAGCACGAACCAGAACAGCACCCCGAACCAGCGCCACAGCGCGCAGCGAAACACCGCCTCGACCAGCCGCGGCCCTTCGATGGCGGGCTCGCCACCTTCCGGATACAACTGTCGCGCCGCCTCGCGCCGCGCCTCGGGCTCGCGCGCGTCGATCACCGCTTCGACATCCTGGTGCAGGTCGCCCGGGCCCCAGGTGTAGAGCAACATCGCCAGTGCCAGCAGGAACCCGGGCAAGCCCAGCCACTGCTCGTGCAATCCGTACTGGAGCGACGCCACGACCAGCACCGGCACACCGATCGCCAGCAGCAGCCCGACGCGTCCGGGCCAGTCGCGACCGCTGTTGCGCGCCAGCCATTGCAGCCAGGCGACGAACCAGTCGTAACGACGCACCGCGACCAGCCCAGGCAGGAAGTGGCCGAGCAACAGTGCGACGACAACGGCGATCAGGGCGGCGGACATGGGCCGATTCTAGCCCAGCCCGACCGGCCCGAGTCGCGCGCGGCCAAGGCCGGTCTCAGCGCGGCGCGGCGGCCAGCCAGGAGTCGATCAACCAGCGCGCGATCGACAGTCGCGGCGACAGCTTCAGTTCGCCATGGGCGACCGCCTGCTCGATCTCGTTCGCACTGAACCAGCGCGCCTCCTGCAATTCGGGGCCAACGCAGGCTTCGCAGATATCCGCCTCGGCGTGGAAACCGACCATCAGCGCCGACGGGAACGGCCACGGCTGCGAGCCGACGTAACGCACCGCACGCACCGGCACGCCGGCTTCTTCCATCACTTCGCGCGCGACCGCCTGCTCGAAGGATTCGCCCGGCTCAACGAAGCCGGCCAGCACCGACCAGCGCTTCTCCGGCCAGTTGGCTTGACGGCCGAGCAACAGGCGGGTGCCGTCGCTGACCGCGACGATGATCGCCGGATCGGTCCGCGGGTAGTACTCCTGCCCGCAGCGCGCGCACTGCGCGGCGTGACCGGCGCGATGCAGCACCAGCTCGGCACCGCAGCCGCCGCAGAAGCGGGTGCGCGCCTGCCAGTGCAGCAGGGCCCGCGCGTGCGCGGCGGCGGCGGCTTCCAGCACCGGCCAGGTGGCGGCGATGCTGCGCAGGTCGAGACGTTCGCGCGGCGGCTCGGCCACGGCGCTCACCGGCAGTGCGAACCAGCCTTGGCGGTCGCCATCGCAACCGAGAAACGCGGCGTTGTCCGGCAACTGCTCGGCCACGTCGCGGCCACTGGGCAGCTGCGGCGATTCCTCGCCTCCCCGGAAATACACGTGGCCGTCGCCATCGAGCAGCAGCACCCGCGCTGCATCCCACAAGCCGGCCAGCGCCGGGGGATCGTCGCGCAGGTGTTCGGCGCGATCGAGGCCCGGGCCCTGGAAGGCATAGGCCGGCGCCAGCACGCTCACACCGTGAAACTGCTGCCGCAGCCGCAGGTGGTCTTGGCGTTGGGATTGCGGATCACGAACTGCGCGCCCTGCAGACTCTCGCGGTAATCGACCTCGGCACCGAGCAGGTATTGCAGGCTGAGCGGATCGACCAGCAGGGTGACGCCGTCACGGGCGATGGCGAGATCGTCCTCGCCCTGCTGCTCGTCGAACTCGAAACCGTACTGGAAGCCCGAGCAGCCGCCACCACTGATATACACGCGCAGCTTCAGCCCCGGATTGCCTTCCTCGGCGATCAGGCTGGCGACCTTGGCGGCCGCTGCGGCGGTAAAGTCGAGCGGGGCGTCGAGCTGCTGGTAGCTGGGAGCGTCGTTCATGCCCACCATGATGGGCCCGTTGCCGCCG
>DASUOA010000460.1:0-9560 GCA_036276895.1 Arenimonas sp.
AATCGCCCGCCTGACCGTGTTCAAGCGCAGCTTCGATGCGCGCAAGGCCGACCTGCTGGCGGTCTACATCATCGATCTGGAGCTTGCCGACCCGGCGCAGGAGCCCGCCCTGCTGGCCTGCCACGCCGGCAAACCACACATCCAGCCAACGCCGGACATGACCTGGCGGCCACCGGGCCGGGCGCCGGCGGATCTGCCCCTGCGTCCGGTGGTGGTCGGGTTTGGCCCCTGCGGCATCTTCGCCGCGCTGGTGCTGGCGCAGATGGGCTTCCGGCCGATCGTGCTCGAGCGCGGCAAACCGGTTCGCCAGCGCACCAAGGACACCTGGGGACTCTGGCGCGGACGCAAGCTCGACCCCGAGAGCAATGTGCAATTCGGCGAAGGCGGCGCCGGCACCTTCAGCGACGGCAAGCTCTACAGCCAGATCAAGGATCCGCGGCATCTCGGGCGCAAGGTGATGCAGGAGTTCGTCAAGGCCGGTGCGCCGGACGAGATCCTGTACGCGGCGCATCCGCACATCGGCACCTTCAAGCTGGTCAAGGTGGTGGAAAGCCTGCGCCAGCAGATCATCGAGCTCGGCGGCGAGATCCGCTTCGAGCAGCGCGTCACCGATGTCCTGATCGACGATGGCGCCAACGGCCGGCAGCTGCGCGGGCTGCGGGTGCAGAATCTGGCCAGTGGCGAAAGCAGTGAGCTGCGCACCGACCACGCGATCCTGGCGCTCGGGCACAGCGCCCGTGACACCTTCGTCATGCTGTTTGAACGCGGCGTGCAGATGCAGGCCAAACCGTTTTCGATCGGCTTTCGCATCGAGCATCCGCAGAGCCTGATCGATCGCGCGCGCTGGGGCCGGCATGCCGGCCATCCGCTGCTCGGCGCGGCCGACTACAAACTGGTGCATCACGCCAGCAACGGCCGCTCGGTCTACAGCTTCTGCATGTGTCCCGGCGGCACCGTGGTGGCGGCCACCAGCGAAGTCGCGCGCGTGGTGACCAACGGCATGAGCCAGTACTCGCGCAACGAGCGCAATGCCAATGCCGGCATGGTGGTGGGTATCGACCCGCCCGACTACCCGAACGATGCCGATGCCTTCGTCGCCGCGCTGGGCGGCAGCTGCGAGGTCGAGGCGCTACCGGCCGGGCAGCATCACCCTTTGGCCGGTGTGGTGCTGCAGCGGCAACTCGAATCGCAGGCGTACATCCTCGGCGGACGCGATTACAGCGCGCCGGCGCAGCTGGTCGGCGACTTCATCGCCGGACGGCCCTCGCGCGAGCTGGGCGACGTCGAGCCGTCGTACAAACCCGGCGTGACCCTGGGCGACCTGCACGCGGCCTTGCCCGGCTATGCCATCGCCGCGATGCGCGAAGCGCTGCCGGCCTTTGGCAAAAAGATCCGCGGCTTCGATCTGCCTGGCGCGGTGTTGACCGGCGTCGAGACGCGCACCTCGTCGCCGCTCAAGATCGGTCGCGGCGAAAATTTCCAGAGCCTCAACACCGCCGGCCTGTACCCGGCCGGCGAAGGCGCTGGTTATGCCGGCGGCATTCTCTCGGCCGGTGTTGATGGCATCAAGGTGGGCGAGGCGGTGGCGCGGAGTTTGCTTCGCGTGATTTGAGCGGGTGCAGGCAGCGCGGCGCTGTCACGCAGGATGAATGGGTTGGCGTATCCGATCGCCTGACTGCTGCGCAGGAAGAGTACAGCTGCGATGGGGGACTGCAATCGGCCTATTCCGTTGAAAAACTCGGTTGAAGCGAGCTTCTGAAGGTGGTCCACTGACTTCCCATCGATCCAGCGGAATCCGCAGCGATGATGGGACGTCAGGACGCCGGACAAGCGCCACTTTTCTACGCCTTCAACCTCGAAGACCACGTTCCAGCGAGCCATATGCTTCGCGGAATTGATCGGTTTCTCGACCTGAGCGAGCTTCACCAGCACCTCGCCCCGCACTACAGCCATACCGGCCGGCCATCCGTTGATCCCGCCTTGCTGATCCGGATGCTGATCGTTGGCTACTGCTTTGGAATTCGTTCGGAGCGTCGGCTGTGCGAAGAGGTCCATTTGAACCTCGCCTATCGCTGGTTTTGCAGGCTTGGCTTGGAAGATGCGGTCCCCGATCACTCGACATTCTCGAAGAATCGCCACGGGCGATTCCGCGACAACGACACCCTGCGTTTCGTGTTCGAGAAGGTGCTCGAGCGCTGCCTCGCTGAAGGGTTGGTTGGAGCCGATGGTTTCGCCATCGACGCCAGCGTGATCAAGGCAGATGCGAGTCGTCAGAAAGGTGTCCCTGGCATCGACGCAACTTGGGATCGCGAGTCGCAGCTCGCCCGCCCGGTCCGCGAGTATCTCCAGGCGTTGGACGCCGCCGAGACACCGCACCGGATACCCAAGAATGTCTCTACGACTGATCCGGCAGCGCAGTGGACCGCAGCACCGGGCGGCCCAGCGTTCTTTGCGTACTCGACCAACTACCTGATCGATGTAAAGGCGGGAGTCATTGTCGATGTTGAAGCCACGCCCGCACATCGGAGCGACGAAGTAGAAGCGACAAGGACGATGATCGACCGGGTCGAACAACGCTTCGATCTGTCGCCGACTCGATTGATTGGCGACACCGCCTATGGCACCGCCGAGATGCTGGGCTGGATGGTCGATGAAAAGCAGATCGAACCGCACGTGCCGGTATGGGACAAGACCGAGCGTTTTGATGGAACGTTCTCACGTTCCGATTTCGAGTGGCGCGCGGAAGACAACGAGTACCGCTGTCCCGCTGACAAGGCCCTGCGTAGCGGCCGAAGGAAGTTCACGGTGCCGCGATCCGGCGTCACCAAGGCCGACACCATCATCTATCGAGCGAGCGCCAGCGACTGCATGAGCTGCGCGCTGAAAGCACGATGCTGTCCCAACACACCGAGCCGAAAGATCGCACGCCAACTCAACGAATCGGCGCGTGACGTCGCTCGTCAGATAGCGAAGACAGAGGGATATGCACGATCCCGACGACATCGAAAGAAGGTTGAGATGCTGTTCGCGCACCTGAAGCGCATCCTGAAACTGGATCGGCTTCGACTTCGCGGCCTGAAGGGTGCTCAAGATGAGTTCCTATTGGCTGCGACTGCGCAGAATTTGCGAAGAATGGCGGCGTGGTTGATGCCAAAAGGCACCGAAGCGGCAATGGCAACCGCCCTTTGAGGATCATGGGCGCTTGCGCGCCCACTTTTTCGTCGCGTTCAGCAGAAAAACTCGACCCTAAGGCGATTTCGCCAAACCAGACCCACCGCCGAAATAGAGTTTTTCAACGGAATAGGCCAGAAGCAGACGCTGAGCAGCCGTAGGTTTCGCCTGTTTCAAACCTGCACCATCTGTCGGTGAACTACTACTGGGCGTCAGCGTACGCGCCGAGCTCGAGCGAGATTCTCAACCGAAAATGCTGCCCACTCTCGCTGAAGCGGGCGTCCCCGCTTTGCCGGTCTGATCCCGGCTTCACGCTCCGACCGCAACCAGCACCCGCCGCCGGTTTGCGTTCAGCAGCCGTAACAGGTCAGCATCCAGCGACCGCCAGATCGGGTCCTGTTCCGGCAGATAGAAGCCATTGCCCGCGAACGGCAGCCAGCCATCATTCAATGATTGCCGCAGGTCTTCCGATGCTGCTGCCTCATCGCCAATCAGCACGCGCAGCGTGAGCTCGGGAAACTCGATCTCGGGCGGCGCCGCCGCCAGCAGAGCTTTGACCGCGGGCTGCAGTCGGCGCCGCTCCTGCTCGGTGGCGACACTCAGCCAGATCGCAAGCAGCGGCAAGCGTTTGCTCAGCGCTGTCGCTGCATCTGTCGATGCCGGAACTAGCGCTGTCAGCGAATCGCGCACCGCCGCCGTTTGCCCGAGCTCGCGCTGCAAGACCCAGACCGGCCCACGAAAGCTCGGATTGCCCGGTTGCTGTGCCGCTCGCTGCTCGGCCAGCATCAGGGCTTGTTCGACATTGCCGCTTGCCCGCCACCAGGCGGCGCGGGCGAAGAGCACGTAGTGATGGTCCGCTCGCTGGCGCTCGGCCACCCGCAGCGCCGAGTCGGCGCGCTCGGTGTCTCCCAGTGACAGCCAGACCAGTGCCAGATTGACACTGGCGCCGATGCCTTCATCACCATCTGGCTGAGCGGCAATGCGATCGGGATAGCGTCTGGTCCATTCGATGAAGCGGATCGCGCGCTCGACGGTCAACGGCAACATGTCAATCTCGTCAATCGGTCGATCGGTGTAATCGGGCTCCAACAGAAGGGCTTCACGGTAGACCGCTCTGGATTCAGCCAGCCGGCCGTTGGCGGCCAGGGCGTATGCCAGATGACGCTTCATCAGGCCGGACAGCGGGTCGAGTTGCGCCGCCTGCTGCATGTGTTCCAACGCCTGTGCGGGTCTGCCACGTCGCCGCTGTAGCTGCGCGCTCCAGGCCCAGGCCATGGCATGCTTCGGCGCCTGCTGCAGTGCCAGGTCGAGATAGTGTTCGGCCGCATCAAGGTCGCCCTGGGTCAGTCGCAGTAAGGCGAAGCTGGCTAACGCCTCGCCCAGCTTCGGCTGCAGTTCCAGCGCGTCACGCAGCAATGGTTCGCACCAGGCCAACACCTGTTGCAGCGGTCGCTCGCCGTAGACGTGCTGGAAATGGTAGGCATCGCACAAACCGACCCGGGCGATCGCCAGACCCGGATCCAACGCGATCGCCCGCTTGAATTCGCTGACTGCCTGGTCGAGCTCAACGGTGCTGCCCTGCCGCCAGAGCCAGCGGCCGAGCAAGTAGTGCTCGCGCGCCGATTCCGCGTCGCTAACCACGGGTTCGGCGACTGTTGCAGGACTCACCGATCGCGGCGGAGGGTCGATCTTCCACCACCAGACCGTCACGGCAATCAGCCCGCCGACCGCCGCCAGCAGCGGCAAACGGTGTCCGGCCAAGCGCTGCTTCCGGCCGACCGGCGGCGACAACGGCAACGCCGGCTGCAGCAAGCGATAACCCTTGCCGGATATCCGCTCGATGAATCGGTACGGCTTGTGGCTGTCGCCGAGGGCTTTGCGCAGGCGGGCGATGGCCTGATAGATCGACGCATCGCTGACCACCTGACCGGCCCAGACCGTCTGCAGCAATTCGGCGTCGACAAGCGGCTGCTCGCCGGCCTGCAGCAGCCGCTGCAGGACCTGCATCAGTCGCGGCTCCAGCTGCTGTTCGGCACTGCCGTCGTGCTGCCAGATCCGATTGCGGGCCGGATCGATCAGCCACGGACCGAGCCGCCAGCGCACGGCCACGGCCGTGTCGCCTGTGCGGTCGGGTTGCCGCCTGGCTGAGGGATCGAACGTTTCCAAGCGATTGATTTTAACTCATTCAGAAAATCGTCAGCGAATGATTCACCGATCGTCAGGACGCGCAGGCATCGCATTCGGCAGGCTGCCGATCCTGTCCCGACACGAGTGAAGAACACCGATGATGTCTGCACGCCTCCGCCTGTGCCTGATCGCATGGCTCTGTAGTCCTGCCCTTGCCATCGCCAACGATCTGCTGATCGAAAACGTCACCCTGCTGTCGCCCGAGCGGGTGCAACCACTCGGGCCCCGGCATGTACTGGTCCGCGACGGCCGCATTGCCGCGATCAGCCGGCAGCCGATCCCGGCCGAGCCCGCAGTGCCGCGGCTGGACGGCAGCGGCAAGTATCTGAGCCCTGGCCTGATGGACAGCCACGTCCATGTCAGCGCGGCGCCGGGCCTGCCGGAAACCGCGGATGCCGAAATCGAAGCGCTGCGCGCCGCGTTCGTTCTGCAGCAACCGCGTAGCTACCTCTACCACGGCGTCACCCAGCTGCTCGACCCGGCGAATTTCCCGGCGCCATTGGCAGCATTCAACGCCCAGCCACAGCGGCCGGATCTGTTCCACTGTGGTGCAGTGCCGTTGCTGAACGGGTATCCGAGCGTGTTCTTGCCGGCCGAACATCGCCATCAGCAGATGCCGAACTTTCTCCATGAACCGGCCAATCCCGATCGGCTGCCGGCGCTTGCGCGGGCCGAGCAGCACACGCCGGAAGCTGTCGTTGCCGCAGTCAAGGCCAGCGGTGCGCACTGCCTCAAGTTGTACATCGAGGACGGATTCGGCGATGACTCGGACTGGCCGCTGCCGCGGGTGGAAACTCTGCGCGAGGTGACTGCGGCAGCCCATCGTCAGGGTCTGATTGTTCTGGCGCATGCCAATGCACTCGACATGCAACAACTCGCGATCGAAGCGGAAGTCGACGTCATTGCCCACGGCCTGTGGAACTGGACTGGCATGGACGGTGCCGAGGGCGTTCCGCCGGCGGTCGCGGCCTTGAACCAGCGCATTCACGACCAGCGGATTGGCCTGCAGGCGACTCTTCGCGTTATGCCGGGGCTGGCAGCGCTGTTCGATCCGGCGACGCTGGATGACCCGGCCTATGCCGCGGTTGTACCGCCGGCGCTGCTGGCTTGGTATCGGACCATCGACGCACAGTGGTTCGCGCGCGAGCTGAGCGGCAATCTCGCCCCGGCGCAGCACCCGCTCCTGATGCAGCGCCAGCGGCGCAAAGCCGACCAAGCACTGCGTGCACTGCGCGACCTGTACGGGCGCGGACACGCCCTGCTGCTGGCGAGCGACACTCCGGCTGCACCGACCTATGCCCACCAGCCCGGCTATAACACGTTCCAGGAAATGCAGTTGATGGCAGCGGCAGGCGTCCCGCTGGCGGAGATATTCCGCGCCGGGACGATCAACAATGCGCGCCAGTTCGGCCTTGACCAAGACTACGGCACGATCGAGGTGGGCAAGATTGCTAACCTGATTCTGCTCGATGCCAATCCGCTAGCCGACGTCAGCCACTGGAACCGGATCGATCGGGTCATCCTGCACGGCGTCGCGATTGCCCGCCAGCAGTTGCGGGCGAACTCGGCTAGATGACGGCGGGTTCGAGTCAGGACCTTCAGCTTCCCGAATGCGCTCGAAGCCCGCAGCAAGGCCGACAACCGGCAATCGACGTTCTGGCTGCGGTGCGGGGCTTCTGGGACGAGGTCCTCGGCAGCCCCCCCGGGCCCGCCTTCGACGCCCTCGCCAAAGGCAGGCTGCTGTCCAGACGCTCGGCTGCCGCTGCCCGCAGCGGCTACCGAAACCGGGGTCAGGCTGCAGTTTTCCGAACGGCAGCTATGGGTCGAACTGCGACCCGGTGCTGATCGGCCAATTCCGGCACCGCCTGTGATCGGACAAGAACCCACCATCCAACCCCTTGCACAACAATTAAGCATGCAGTACAAGGTATGCATGTACTGCAAGGTCAAAAGATGGACACGAAAGTCGAACTCGAAGCCAAGTGGGACGTGCAGCTCCGCAAGGGCTCGCTTGAGCTCGTGGTGCTGGCGACTCTAAAGGGCCGCCGCCTTTACGGCCTTGAGCTTCTGAGCCTGCTGAAGGGCTTCGAAACCACGGCCATCACCGAGGGAACGCTTTACCCCCTGATGGACCGCCTGAAACGCGACGGCGTGGTTGACGCCAACTGGGAGCAGCTGGGTGACGCCAAACCGCGTAAGTACTACCGCCTCACTAAACATGGCGAGTCCAAACTCTCCGATTTCACCCACCGCTGGCGGCAGTCCGTGTCGGACATCGAACACCTGCTAAGTCATCCGGGCCCCGGCCCCCTGAACCCGAAAGGAAAAGCACCATGACCGAGCGCGATCAGATCAACGACTACCTCAAGTCGTTGTCCAGATTCTTGTCGCGGCTGGACCGGGCCGACGCCGATGAAGTGCTGCGCGAAATCGAAAGCCACGTGGACGAGGCACTCGAAACGCAAGCCGCGGGCCAGATCCTGGCGGGATTTGGCCCGCCCCGCGAATTAGCCGACCGATATGTGGCACACGTGCTGGAGGGCAGTCCGCCGCCACCGGGTTTCCGTGCCATCCAGAGGGTGAAGAAGCAGGCAACAAAGAGTCTGTATTGGGCAACTGCCGCTTCGGGTTACGGGATGGCCCTGGCCTTGATGCTGCTTGCGATCTACAAGCCGCTGACGCCGTCGACCCTGGGTTTGTGGGCCGATGAATCGGGAAGCGTTGCCGTGCTGGGCGTCTTTCAGCAGAGTCCGCCGGGCATGCGCGAAGTCCTGGGCTGGTGGATCGTCCCGATCGCCGTTGGCCTGGCGGTCGCCGTGTTCTATCTCACCCGGCGCCTGCGAGCTGCCTTGAAGCCGATGCTCTAAGCCAGCTCTTTCCCCGACACGCGGCGTAAGCCGAACGCCCGCCCCATCCACGCGCGATCTCGACTCCCGCCACGGCCTCCTGCCGCGGAGACTGGCAAAGCTCAGCCAAAATTCTGGAGGAAGGCCCCATGTCCGACGTGCGCAACCCGCTTCATTCCCACAACAACGGTCTCGAACCGCGCACGCAGTCAACCAACGACGGCGCGCTGAAGGGGCGCAGGAACTTCCTCATCGCCGCGGCCACCGTAGGCGTAGGACTTCCGCTGGCGGGTCTGTTGCAAGGCCTTCCGGGCTGCTCGCTCAGGCCACCGCGCCTGCTGCCCAATCTGGTGAAGGATCCGCGCGGCCTCTGCGACCTGCCGAAGGGCTTCACTTACACAGTGATCTCCAAATACGGCGAAACTATGTCCGACGGCCACACGGTGCCCGATTTCCACGATGGCATGGGCTGCTTCGAAAGCCCGTCTGGCAGCACGATCTTGGTGCGCAACCACGAGATCTCGACCTATTTTCCCTCCGACCCTCCCTCCCCGGCGCCCGCCTACGCCTACGATCCCGCGTCGAGCGGTGGCACCACCACGATCTGGTTGAATGACCACCTGGAAGTCGAGCGTCACTACATCAGCCTGACCGGCACCATCCGCAACTGCAGCGGCGGCAAGACCCCGTGGGGAACGTGGATCAGCTGCGAGGAGGCGGCGCTCGAAGGCTGGTTCATGGGCAAACGCCACGGCTACAACTTCGAAGTGGACCCCCGGCAACCGTTGCGGCTGGCGAAGCCTCTGATCGCCATGGGGCGCTTCAACCACGAAGCCGTCGCCATCGATGCACAGAGCGGAATCGCTTATCAGACTGAAGATCAGTCCGACGGCTGCTTCTACCGTTTCGTACCTAAAGTGAAGGGTCGCCTGGACCGGGGCGGCACCTTGCAGGCGCTAAAGTTCGTCGATCCCGCGATCCGACACACCACCGAGCACCCGCTCGAACCGGGCCGCCCGTATACCTGCGAATGGGCGACCATCGACGAGCCCAACCCGGAAGAAGACACCGTCCGCCTGCAGGCACAGGCAAAGGGCGCGGCTATCTTTGTCCGCGGCGAAGGCATGGTGGCCCATGCCGACGGCATCTACTTTGTTTGCAGCGCGGGCGGAATTGAGGGGCAGGGACAGATCTTCAGGTATCAGCCGGGCGCAGATGAAAACGGTGGCCGGATTGAACTGAGCTTCACCGCCAGCGCAGGCACGCTGTTGTCGAAGCCGGACAATCTGACGGTCGCGCCGTGGGGCGATTTGGTGCTTTGCGAAGACAGCCGACATGACGAGAACTGTCTGGCGG
>DASUOA010000461.1:0-3226 GCA_036276895.1 Arenimonas sp.
CGCGTCGCGACCGCCGGTGGCACCCGGGTGGCGCGAATGGCAGGGCCGAGCACCGCGACCAGTCCGAGCAACCACATGATGGCCATCCCACTGCCGATGTACGGCGCGGGGAGGCGCGACACCGACAACTCGCGAACCAGCAGGTCGTTGAGCAGCAGCGCCAGCAGCAGTCCGGCGAAGATGCCTGTTGAGGTGATCAGCAGGTTCTCGACCAGGAAGTAGCGCAGGATGTCGATGCGGCGGGCCCCCAACGCGCGACGCACGCCGATCTGCTTGGTGCGTTGATTGACCCACAGCGAGGCCAGCCCGACGATGCCGCTCGCGGTGATCAGCAGCAAAAATGCGCTGACCGCGATCAGCAGGATGGCCAGCGTGTTTTCCGAGGCATAACGAAGCGCGCGCCAGTCATCCAAGCTGCGCTTGCCCAGCAGCACGCGGTCATTGCGCAGCGCCAGCAGCGCTTGCTCGGCTTCGGTCATCACCCGGTTACGCAGCGCCGGTTCGGTGCGGACGACGTAGCGGACATAGGGATCAAGCGAGCGCACAGGAAGCAACAGGCTGTATTCGGCACTGGCGTCCGCGGGTGCACTTGGCGTCTGCAGCCGCTCGACGACGCCGACGATCTGCAGCTGGTCGGATTCGTCGCCGCCGCCAAAGTAGAAGCTGCGGCCGGCGAAGTTCTGCGCATCGGGGAACAGCGCGCGCGCCAAGGCCAGAGTGACGATGGCGCGCCGGGGGTGGTATTGCTCCTTCTGCGGGTCGAAGGTGTCGATTTCTTCCGGAAGGAAATCGCGGCCTTCGACCAGGCGCAAACCGAAAGTGTCGACCAGCGAGTCCGGGCTCATGTAGTTGGCGGAGCGGATCTGTGTCGACTGGCCGCGCTCGGCCGTCAGCCCTCCGCTCGTCCAGGAGGAGCGTCCCAGGGGAATCTGGTTGCTCAGCGCCACCGACTGCACGCCCGGCAACGCGCGCAGGGTCTGCAGGTCGCGCCGCTGCATTTCGACGACATCGTCGATTTTCCGGTGCGGATAGAAGCGGATATCGAACAGGCTGGACTCGTCGACCCCGCTGGGGCGTGCGGCGTTGCCCAGGCGGTTGGCGATGAGGTAGCCGGCATTGCAGACGATCGCCAGCGTCAAGGCGATCTGCAGCGCGATCAGCAGTGGTGCGGTCTTGTGGCGCAGCAGCGCCGAAAGGATGGGGCGAAGTTCCATGGCTGTCCTCACTGCGACTTCAGTTGCAAGGCGGGGGTGATCCGGCAGGCGCGCCAGGTCGGCAACAGGCCGGCCAGCAGCGCAGCCGCCAACGAGACCACTACCGTGATCAGGGTCATGTCGAGTTCGAGTCGGGCGATCAGTGCGATGGCCGGGTCGAAGCGACGCAGGAAGGCCATGGCCGCCAAGGTCCAGGCAATGCCGAGCCCGGCGCCGACCAAGCCGATCACGCCGGCCTCGGTGAGGTACTGGCGAAAGATCTCGGTGCGGGTCGCGCCGAGCGCGCGGCGCACACCGATCTCGCCGGGGCGGGCGCTGAACTTGGCCAGCAGCAGGCTGACGGTGTTGACCACGCAGACCAGCAGGAACGCCAGCGACAGCCAGTTGGCGGTCCGCGCCTCATCGCTGACGACACCGTTGACCTGCAGCCACTCGCGGACATCACGCAGACGGTTCTGCGGTTGGCCGGAGAAGCGGCCCAGCGATTGTTGCTCGCGGGTGTAGGCCGCCAGATAGTCGGAATAGCTGGCACGGTCACCAGCGTCGGCCAGTTCGACCCAGTACTGCACCCAGTTGCACTCGGAAGCCATCAGCCCCTGCATGCCGGGCTCGTGGTCGGCGCTGCAGCTGATGTTGCCGTTCACCCCCATCTCCATCGCCAGCGCGGTGCGGAAGGGCAGGTACACGTTCTCGAAGTCGTCGAAGCGTTGACTGCCGACCAGGCGGTAGTACTTCGGGAGCGGCTGCCAATGATCGGTCACGCCGCTGATCGCGAACTCGGCCTCACCGATCCGCAGGTGCCGACCGACAGGGTTCACATCGGCGCCGAACAGGCGCTCGGCCAAGGCGCGTCCGATCACCGCCACGGGTTTACCATCGCGATCGTCCTCGTCGGTCCACGGTTGGCCGTAGCGCATTGGCACGTCGAACATGGCGAAGAAGTCGCGACCGACCGCCAAGCCCTCGGCAAAGAAGGGCGGCAGGTCGTTGCGGCCGGTGTCCACCGCCGGGTCGATGCCGTACAGCGGCGTCTGCCGCAGGCCACGCGCCTGCTGCCACAGCGCCATGGCGTCGCGATAGGTCAGTTGGTCGGGCGGCTCATAGCCCGCGGTTGGCGAAGAGGGTGGGAGATTGTCGAGCTGCGGGACCAGCAGCCGCTCGCTCTTGTGCGGAATCGGATCGCCGGACATCCCCTTGAGGATGGTCAGCGTGGTCATGCTGGCGGCGACGCCGACCGACAAGGTCAGCACCATCAGCAGCGTGAGCATCGGATTGCGGCGCAGGCTGAGGAAACCGAGCGCGAGGTAGTAACGGAACATGGCGCGCTCCTCAGGCCGACGCCGCGACGGCGTTGAGCGAGGCTTCGGTTTCGCGCAACAGGTCGGAGACCTGGCCGTCGATGATGTGTACGTTGCGCTGCGCGCGGGCGGCCAGCTCATCGTCGTGGGTCACCATCAGGATGGTGGTGCCGCCGGCATTGATCTCCTCCAGCAGCTCCATCACCCCGCGCGCCATCTGCGAGTCCAGGTTGCCGGTGGGTTCGTCGGCGAGCAGCAGGCGCGGCGTACCGGCCAGGGCGCGTGCGATCGCGGCGCGCTGCTGCTGACCGCCGGAGAGCTCGGCCGGGTAGTGCTTCATGCGCGATCCCAGGCCGACCTGGCCCAGGGCCTGCTCGATGCGCTGCTTGCGCTCGGCGGCGTTGAAGCCGCGGTAGCGCAGCGGCACGTCGACGTTGTCGAACAGGTTGAGGTCGGGGATCAGGTTGAAGCCCTGGAAGATGAAGCCGAGCTTCTCGTTGCGCAGCTTCGAGCGCTTCGCGTCGTCCAGCCCGCGCACGTCGACGCCGTCGAGGAAGTACTCGCCGCCGGTGAACTCCTCGAGGAGCCCGGCGATGTTGAGGAACGTGGTCTTGCCCGAACCCGACGGCCCGGTCACCGCGACGAACTCGCCTTCCTTCACGTGGATGTCGAACCCGCGCAGCGCGTGCGTCTCGATCATGTGGGTGCGGTAGA
>DASUOA010000462.1:0-2368 GCA_036276895.1 Arenimonas sp.
CGTTGCGCTGCAGGCACCGCTGCAACTCGTCGGCGATCTCGCTGGCGCTGCGGCTGCTGGCAGGCGCAGCAACATTGTCTGCCGGCGTGGCGTCGGACAGCAGGCGTGCCAGCAGCAAGGCTTCATCTAGGGCTTCCTGCAAGGCCTGCAACGCGGGACCGGGGTCGCCGCCGCGGCGCAGTCGATGCTCGAGCTGCGCCGCCGCCGCCTCGGCGAACACCGCGCCGAGGTTGCCAGCGACACCCTTGAAGCTGTGCGCCAAGGACTGCGCCGCATCGGTCTCGCCCGCATCCAGCGCCGATTGCAGGTGCTGCGGCAGGTTCTGCCAATCGCGCACGAACTCGCGCAGCAGACGCAGGTAGAGGCTGCGCTGGCCGCCGAGGCGGGCGATCGCGCGGGCGCTGTCGAGTCGCGGCTGCGAGCCGGTGACGGTGGTCTCGCGGCGCAGGTTGGTAATGCGCTGCCCCAGCCAGTGGCCGAGCTCGGCGAACAATCGCTGCGGTTCGACCGGCTTGCTCAGTACTGCGTTCATACCGGCGGCGAGGCAGGCGTTGCGGGTGCTTGGCAAGGCGTCGGCGGTCATCGCGATCACCGGCAGCTCGCGAAAGCCGGCGGCGCGGAGTCGGCGGGTCGCTTCCATGCCGTCCATGCCGGGCATGTGCAGGTCCATCAGCACCGCATCGAAGGGCTTTCCGGCAGCAAGTCGCAGCGCCTGTTCGCCGCTGTCGGCGACCTCGACCTGCATGCCGAACTGGCGCAGCATTTCGCTCGCCACCTGCTGGTTGATCGCGTTGTCCTCGACCAGCAGCACGCGCGCACCCGAGAGGTCGGGTAGTGGCTCCTGCAACGGCACCCGGCTGCCGGCTACCGCGAAGCCGGGATTAGCGCCGAGCGCATCGGCGCGACCGAAGCAGGCGGTAAAGGCGAAGTCGCTGCCGCCACCCGGCTCACTGCGGACATCGAACTCACCGCCCATCAGTTCGACCAGTCGCTGCGAGATCGACAGCCCGAGCCCGGTGCCGCCGAAGCGGCGCGCGGTGCCGGCATCGGCCTGCACGAAGGGCTGGAACAAGGCCTGCAGGTGCTCGGCGTCGATGCCGATGCCGGAGTCGCGCAGCGAGAAGCGCAGTCGTACTTGCTGTCGGTCGATGTCGAGGCAGCTGACGTGCAGAGCAATCTCGCCGCGCTCGGTGAACTTGAGCGCGTTGTTGCCGAGGTTGGCCAGCACCTGGCCGAGTCGCAACGGATCGCCGACCAGCCGCGCCGGCACCCGGCTGTCGACGGCGATGCGCAGCACCAGGCCCTTGGCGCGTGCGAGGTGCTCGAACAGGTCCTCGAAGCGCTGCACCACTTCGGCGAACTCGAAGGGAATCGATTCCAGATCAAGGCGGCCGGCTTCGATCTTGGAGAAGTCGAGGATGTCGTTGACGATACCGAGCAAGGACCGGCCGGCACCGGCGATCTTGTCGAAGTAGGCCTGCGCGGCGGCGCCCAGCGGCAGCTGCAGGCCGAGGTGGGCGAAGCCGATGATGGCATTCATCGGCGTGCGGATCTCGTGGCTCATGCTGGCGAGGAACGCGCTCTTGGCTTGGGTGGCATCTTCAGCGGCAAGGCGTTGCTGCTCGGCAAGGTCGCGAGCCTGGCGCAGCTCTTCGGTGCGCTCGGCGACATGCCTTGCCAATTCGGCCTTGTCGCGTTCGAGCAGGCGGGTGCGCCAGTGCAACGCCAGCCAAGCCATACCGACCGCCAGCAACGCGAAACCGAATACCGCCGGCCAGGTGCGATACCACGGCGCCAGCACCTCGAAGACGTACACCGCCTCGTCGCCGACGCGATCGAAGACATTGCGCGCGCGCACCCGGAAGCGGTACTCACCCGGCGCGAGGTTGGTGTACTCCTTGTGCGCCACCGCGCTCCACGGCGACCAGTCGTGCTCGTAGCCTTCCAGCCAGGTCTGGTAGCGGTTGGCGCGCGGGTCGGCGAAGCTCGGCGCCGCGAACTCGAAGCGCAGAGTGTTGTCGTCGGGCGCCAGTGGTGCCGTCGCCGCCGCCTTGCCGTCGCCACCGAACAGCATCCGTTCCTCGCCATGGCCGACGCGACGGATCAGGGTGGCAAAGCCCTGGTCACGCGGGCTGGCAATCTGCCGGTCGAAGCGGAACAGGCCTTCATTGGTGCCGAACCACAGCAGCTGCTCGCCCTCGGCGTAGATGCTGGTGACGTTGAGGCCGCGCAGCGCCTGCAAGCCTTCGGCCTGCCAGCGGTAGCTGCCATCGGGTTGTGGCAGCAAAGCGCCGAGTTCGGTGTCGTTGCTCTCGCTGTGGCGCGCCTGCAGCCAGATCCAGCCGCGTGCATCCACCGCCAGGCCGCC
>DASUOA010000463.1:0-4919 GCA_036276895.1 Arenimonas sp.
CCGGGACAAGGACGACGAACATGGCTGAGTTCACTCTCCCGAAGAATTCCAAGGTCCAGCAGGGCAAGCACTTTCCCGCCAAGGGCGGCAAGAACGTGCGCACCTTCAAGGTCTACCGCTGGAATCCGGACGACAGCGCCAACCCGCGTACCGACACCTACGAGGTCGACCTCGACAGCTGCGGGCCGATGGTTCTCGACGCGCTGATCAAGATCAAGAACGAGATCGACCCGACGCTGACCTTCCGCCGCTCCTGCCGCGAGGGCATCTGCGGTTCGTGCGCGATGAACATCGACGGCACCAACACGCTGGCCTGCACCAAGGCGATCGAGGACTGCGGCAAAAAGGACGTGCCGATCTACCCGCTGCCGCACATGCCGGTGATCAAGGACCTGGTGCCGGACCTGTCGCACTTCTACGCCCAGTACGCCTCGATCAAGCCTTGGTTGCGCACGCAAAGCGCGGCGCCGGCCAAGGAGCGCCTGCAGTCCAAGGAAGACCGCGCCAAGCTCGACGGCCTGTACGAATGCATCCTCTGCGCATGCTGCTCGACCTCATGCCCGAGCTACTGGTGGAACGGCGATCGCTATCTCGGCCCGGCGATCCTGCTTCAGGCCTATCGCTGGATCATCGACTCGCGCGATGAGGACACCGGTGCGCGCCTGGACGATCTCGAAGATCCGTTCAAGCTCTACCGCTGCCATACCATCATGAACTGCGCCCGCACCTGCCCGAAGGGCCTGAACCCGGCCAAGGCGATCGGCGAGATCAAGAAGCTGATGCTCAAGCGCCGCGGCGCGTAAGGAAAGATGCGATGACCAGCGAGGACATGCTGCTGCCCGGCGTCGCCATGGCGGTACTGACCTTCGTGGTCTGGCTACGCATGTACGTCGAGCGCATCGGCCAGATGAAGCGCGAGCGCATCCACCCGCAGTCGGTGGCCAGCTCGGCGCAGATGGCGGCGGCGATTAAGGACACTCGCGCGGTCGACAACTTCCGAAACCTGTTCGAGCTGCCGGTGCTGTTTTACTTCGCGCTGGTAGTGGCGGTGCTGACGGCGCAGGTCAGCGCGGTGTCGTTGGCGCTGGCTTGGACCTTCGTGCTGTTGCGCGCGCTGCACAGCGCCATCCACTGCAGCTACAACAAGGTCATGCACCGCTTCACGGCCTACATCGCCGGTGGCTTTGCGCTGTGGGCGTTGTGGAGTTACCTGGCCTGGGGTCTGCTGGCTTGAGCGAGGTCGAATCCGCCGAGCTCAAGCGCCTGCGCTGGCGCTGCCGCCGTGGCATGCGCGAGCTCGACCAGCTGATGCTGCGCTATCTCGACCGGTCCTGGGCGACGGATTCCGACGAACAGCGGGCGGTTTTCCTACGCCTGCTCGACTGCGAGGACGATAAGCTCTGGCGCTGGTTCATGGGCCGGCAGCAGCCGGAAGACAGCGCACTCGATGACCTCGTCCAACGTATCCTCGATCTGCCGCATTGACTGGCGACCGTCGCGGGGGCTGTGCGCGGGCCTGATCGGCCTTGGCGGCCTGGCCGGGCTTGCGATCCTGCTTAGCGATGTCGATGTGCGCCTGGCATGGTCTGCGGCGCTGCTGTGCGTCGCTTCCTCTCTGCACGGCGCCCTGGGGGAGTGGCGAAGGCCGGAGATACGCATCATCTGGGTGGGAGGCAGTGAACCCGCGCTGATCGCGTCCGGCGAAGCACGCTGGGAACTGCAGTCCGTCTCGCTACACTTGCGCGGCCCGCTGGCGGTACTGGCTGGACGCGATGGCCATGGCCAAGGCCATCGCTGGGTGTTCTATCCGGATACCCTCGATGGTGCTGGCTGCCGCAGCTTGCGTCTGCTCGACAGCCGTTGCAGCACCCGTCCCGATACGCTCGCCGTCGCCCTGTCCTGAGAATGACCTGTGTTTAGGAGCCGGATGTTCCAGCCATTGCCCCTGTCGATCGGCCTGCGCTATCTGCGCGCCAAGCGCCGAAACGGCTTCATCTCTTTCATCTCGATGGCGTCGATCCTCGGCATCATCATCGGCGTGATGGCGCTGATCACCACCATCGCGGTGATGACCGGCTTCCAGCAGGAGTTGCGCGAGCGCATCCTCGGCATGGTCGCGCACGCGACTGTGTCCGGCGTCGATGGACCTCTGCTTGATTGGCCGCGTGCGGTGGCGCTTGCGGGCGAAGACGAGCGCGTGCTCGGTGCGGCGCCGTATGTGGAAACCGAGGCGCTGTTTTCGGCCAACCGCCGCCAGGGTGCGTTTCTGCGCGGCGTGCTGCCCGAGCATGAGGCGCGCGTTTCCGAACTGACCGAGAAGATGATCGCCGGAGAAGTCGATGCGCTGCAGGACGGCGCCTTCAACATCATTCTCGGCAAGGAGTTGGCCTACGCGCTCGGCGTCGGGCCGGGCGATGCGGTCAATGTCTTCATCTCCGCCTCGACGCAGACGCCGGTCGGCTCGATTCCGCGCGCCAAGCGCTTCACCGTGGTCGGCCTGTTCGAGGCTGGAGCGCCCGAGTACGACCTCGGCCTCGCCATCGTCCATCTCGGCGATGCGCAGCGGCTGGCGCGGATGGGCGAGGGCGTCACCGGCGTGCGCCTGCGCCTTGGCGATATGTGGAACGCCTGGGAGGTTGCGCGCGACCTGCGCGACCGCATGGGAGAAGGCTATTACCGGGTGCGTTCATGGGACCAGGATCACGCCAACTTCTTCCGCGCGTTGAAGATGGAAAAGGTGGTGATGTTCATCCTGCTGTCACTGGTGATCGCCATCGCCGCCTTCAATCTGGTGTCTTCGCTGGTGATGCTGGTGCAGGACAAGCAGTCGGATATCGCCATCCTGCGTACGCTGGGCCTGTCGCCGGGTGGGGTGATGCGGGTGTTCATGGTGCAGGGCGCGGTGATCGGCGTGATCGGCGTCGGCATCGGCGTGGTCGCTGGCGTGTTGTTGGCGAGCAACCTGTCGGCCATCGTCGGGTTCTTCGAGCGTCTCACCGGTACCGAGGTCTTGCCGGCGGATGTCTATTACATCAGCGGTGCGGTGCCGAGCATTGTGGTCGCTGGCGATGTGGTCAACGTGGTGGTGGTAGCGCTGCTGCTCTGCCTGCTGGCGACCGTCTACCCGGCCTGGCGTGCCTCGCGCACCGATCCGGCCACGGCGCTGCGCTATGAATGAGACGATCGACATGGATGTGGTGATCCGCTGCCGCGGCCTTGGCAAGACCTACCAGGAAGGCGATCTGCACACGCCGGTATTCGCCGCGCTCGATCTCGAGGTGCGCGCAGGCGAGACGGTGGCCATTGTCGGCGCTTCGGGTGCCGGCAAGTCGACCCTGCTGCATCTGCTCGGCGGGCTCGATAGCGTGACCGCGGGCGAGGTGGAAGTCTCGGGCCAACGCATGTCGCAGTTGTCCGACACGGCGCGCGGTGAGCTGCGCAACCGTGCGCTGGGCTTCGTCTACCAGTTCCATCATCTGCTGCCCGAGTTCACTGCGTTGGAGAACGTGATGATGCCGCTGCTGATCCGCGGCGAAGCGCTCAAGTCGGTGCAACCGCAGGCGCGGGCGCTGCTGGAGCGCGTGGGTCTGGGTCATCGTCTCGACCACAAGCCGGGCGAGCTTTCCGGCGGCGAGCGTCAGCGCGCTGCCGTGGCCCGGGCATTGGTCACGCGCCCGGCCTGCCTGCTCGGCGACGAGCCGACCGGCAATCTCGACGAGAAAACCGCTGCGTCCGTCTTTGACCTGCTGCTTGAGCTCAACCGCGAACATCGAACCGCGTTGGTGCTGGTGACGCATGACCGGCGCCTGGCGCGTCGGCTCGATCGCGTGCTGGAACTGACCCAGGGGCGCTTGCAGCCGCTGGTCGACGTCGACTGAGATGTGGGGCCGACCGCCCCCGCCGCTGGGCCTGGCGGTCGCGGCGGCCCTGCTTTCGGGCGTATTGCTGGTCCAGCTGTGGCCGCAGCTGCCACCCCTGTGGATGTTGCCGTTGCCGGCGATGGTCGCGATCTGGCTGTATCGCCGGAGCGATGTGCTCCGACTGGTCGGCGCCCTGATGATCGGTGTGTTGCTGGCCTGCGCGCATGGGCAGTACGCCTTGCAGCTGCAACTGCCATCGACCCTGGCGGGCAAGGATCTGTGGATCGAAGGCGAAGTGCTTGGCCTGCCCGAGATCGGCGTCGATGCCACCCGCTTCGAGTTTCGTGTTCGCCCGGGCGAAGGGGGCGCTGCTGCCCTGGTCGGGCGGAAGTTGCGCCTGACTTGGTATCGGCCGGAGGTCGCCATCGAGCCGGGTTCGCGCTGGCGCCTGCAGGCCAAGCTGCGGCCGCCGCGCGGCGTGCTCAATCCCGGTGGCTATGACTTTGAACGCCGGGCGCTGGAACAACGCATCGCGGCGACCGGATACGTCCGTCATCCGCAGCAGGCTGTGCAGCTCGGCGATGCGTCCGGCATCGATGCTCTGCGGGCGCGGCTGTCGCAGCGCATCGCCGATGCCTTGCCCGGTGACCGTGCGCGCTTCGTACAGGCCCTGGCACTCGGTGACACCCGCGCCTTGTCGCAACACGATTGGGAGGTCCTGCGCGCCACGGGCCTTACGCATCTGATCGCGATCTCGGGCTTTCACGTCGGCATGATCGCCGGCTGGGCCGCATTGCTGGTCATCGCGCTGTATCGCCTGTGGCCGGCACTGGCGCGGCGCCTGCCGCGGCCGCAAGGCGCGGCACTCGCTGCCTTGCTGACGGCCGCTTTCTACACTGCGTTAGCTGGCTTCGCGTTGCCGACTGTGCGCACGTTGTTGATGATTGCCGCCGTATTGCTGGCGCGCTTGCTGCGCCGCCCGCAGCGGCTGGGTGATGCCTTCGCACTGGCTTTGATCGCCGTGTTGCTGGCCGATCCGCTGTCGGTACTGGTGCCCGG
>DASUOA010000464.1:0-3993 GCA_036276895.1 Arenimonas sp.
CGAAGCCGCCGCCCGGCCCGTGTTCGGGAAACAGCCGACGTGCCCGCGAACGCAGGTAGCGCACTTCGCCATCGCGGCGCAGCAGGCGGAAGTCCATGGCGAACTCGCGGTGCTCGGCGGCGGTGGAGCGCCAGCCTTCCAGCACCGATGTGCGGTCATCCGGGTGCACCACCGCGCTCCAGCCCTCGCCCAGGGTCTGCTCGGCACTGATCCCGGAGATTTCCTGCCAGCGCGGATTGCTGTAGGTGCAGGCGCCCTCGGCATCGGTCTGGTAGATGCCCACCGGCGCGAAGTCAGCCAGCAGCCGGAAGCGCTCCTCGCTCTCGGCCAGCCGTGCCATCGCCACCCTGGCTTCGTTGAACACCAGCGCGAGGCTGAGGCCAACCGAGGTCAACACCATCAGGTACAGCCACAGCTGCAGCAGCCCGCGCTCGGTCGCACGGCTGGCGAAAGCGCCCTCGCCCTGCGCCACGCCGAGCAGGGCAAATACCGCCAGCAGGGTCAGCACCAGCACGGCGCCGTGACGTCCGAAGCGCAGCGCCGCCCAACCCAGTGGCAGGAAGGGCAGGTAGGTCAACGCGGCCAGCTCCCTGCTGGCGACGCCGGGCGCCTGCAGCACCCGGTAGCCCAACAGCAGCGTCAGCATCAGGCAGGCGGCGACCTCGATGCCCTGTTGCCGCCAGCGCCAGCGCGGCGCTTCCCGCCACACCAGCAGCAATGGGGCAGCCAGCAATACGCCCAGCGCGTCACCCTGCCACCAGCCCAGCACGCTGGTGGCGAGTTCGCTGCCGGGCAGATCGCCGAACAGCCATAGGCCGCCGGCGCCCAAGATCGCGCTGGGCGCCGGGCTGATGACGGCGACCAGCGCCAGCCAGAGAAAGTCGCGCGACTGTGCCAGTCGCGTGTCGAAGCCCGGCGCCCGAATCAGCAGCCAGCCGCCGAGCACCGCCGCCGCGCTGCTGCCGACGCCACCGAGCAAGGCCGCCGCCAGCACCTGCCCACCCCACAGGTTGCAGGCCACTTTGGCGACCAGGATCGCCGGCCACAGCCGCCAGCCGCCGAGCAGCAGCGCTGCCAAGGCCAGGCCGCTGGCCGGCCACACCAGGCTTGCCGAGGTGGCGTCGCCGCTGGGCGTGAAATAGGCCTGGGTCACCGCCACCAGCAGGCCGTAGGCGAGGGCGAGCAGCAGCAGGCGCGGTGCTTCGGCCCAGAGCGTGGCGCGAAGCGGTGACAGGATCATCGGCGAGCGGCTCCGGTGCGGTGCGACAAGGCATGAACGCCGGCCCGAGGCCGACGGCCCCGGCAGTAGAGCCGAGCTGCGCGAGCAGGGTCAAGGCGACGCGCGAGCAACGCGCCCTGCTAGAATCGCGCCCTGCGCCGGCATAGCTCAGTTGGTAGAGCAACCGCCTTGTAAGCGGTAGGTCCCCAGTTCGAACCCGGGTGCCGGCACCATCCCTTTGCAGCGGCGATGATCCTCATGACCACTTCCTTCCCGCCCGTCGCGCTGATCGGCGCGCCCACCGACATCGGCGCTGGCCACCGCGGCGCGGCCATGGGCCCCGAGGCACTGCGCGTCGCCGGCCTCGCCGAGGCGCTGCGCGAGCGCGGCCTGTCGGTGGTCGATCGCGGCAATCTCGGTGGCCCGATGAATCCCTGGCAGCCGCCGCAGGCCGGGTATCGCCATCTCGACCAGGTCGCCGACTGGAATCTCGCGGTGATGGCCGCGGTCGGGGAGGCGCTGCAGTTCGGCGAGCTGCCGATCATGCTCGGCGGCGACCACTGCCTGGCGATCGGCTCGATCACTGCGGTGGCCAAGCACTGCCGCGAGCAGGGCAAGAAGCTGCGCATCATCTGGCTCGATGCTCATGCCGACTTCAACACCAGCGACGTCACGCCGTCGGGCAACATCCACGGCATGCCGGTCAGCTGCCTGTGCGGCCTGGGCCCGAAGGAGCTGACCGGCATCGGCGGCAGTGTGCCGGCGATCACCCCCGACCAGATCCGCCAGGTCGGCATCCGCTCGGTCGACCCGGGCGAGAAGCGGCTGGTCAAGGAGTACGGTCTCGACATCTACGACATGCGCTACATCGACGAGTTCGGCATGAAGCGGGCGATGGAAGAGGCGCTGGAAGGCATCGATGCCGACACCCACCTGCATGTCAGCTTCGACGTCGACTTCCTCGATCCCGGCATCGCCCCCGGCGTCGGCACCACCGTTCCCGGTGGCCCGAACTACCGCGAGGCGCAGCTGGTGATGGAAATGATCGCCGACACCGGGCGGCTGGGCTCGATCGACATCGTCGAGCTGAATCCCGCCTTCGACGAGCAGAACCGCACCGGAAAGCTCTGCGTCGATCTGGTCGAGAGCCTGTTCGGCAAGTCGACCCTGATGCGTGATTGATATCCTGTCGTCGATCGCAACCGCTCCACCGAGGACCCGCACTATGGCCAAGCTTAGAATCGCACTGCTGATCTGCGCCGCCTTCGCACTGTCGGCCTGCAATACCGTCCACGGCTTCGGCAAGGACATCAAGAAGGCCGGCGAAGAACTCGAAGAAGCCGCCGAGAAAGCCAAGAAGTAAGCCGTCGTCGCTTCAAGGATCGGGCACGAAGCCGACCGGGAAGGCCTGCGGCGTCTGCCAATGCGGTCGCGGCGCCGGCAGGATGCCGCGTGCGACCAGCGCTTCGGCGGCGTCGTAGTAGAGCGACAACAACTGGTTGGGACGGCGCGATTCGCGCTCGAAGGTGGTTTGGCTGGCGGGGTCGTAGCGGCGTTCGCCGTGACCGGTGCCCAGTTGCTGCGCCACTGCGGGCGCTGCCGCGCGACTCGCCGAGTCTCCCAAGGCATCCACTTCGGCTTCAGCGGCGGCTGCTTCGCGACGCTCCTGCGATTTTGCCAGCGGCTTCGGCATGGCGATCTCATCGCGGTACATCGGCGGCGGGACGCGCTTTTCGCGGAAGGCGGCGAGGCCGATCACGCCGACGTTCTGCGGGCGGCCGGTGCGCGCTGCGTAGCTGTCGCCGAGCGCGGTGAAGTGGAACTCGGCGATGTCGGCCATCGACTTGCGCCAGCCGCGGATCTCCATCCGCTGCCACGGCCCCAGCACATAGCCGGATTGTGCGGTGGCGGCGGTCTCGCCGCTGATGACGTTGACGCCATCGACGGATACCACCGCCAGCACGCGCTCGCCGGTGAGGTTCTGTAGCGCGATGGCGTAGCGGTGGCCCGGCTGGCCTTCGACGTAGAGCCGGCCGCGATGCGGGTGCTGCGGCAGGCTCAGGCCGCGCTCGAGGTCGCGGACCTCCATCGCGACCAGCGTCTGTTTCGAGTGTGCGCAGGCGGACAGCGACGACAGCGCGGCAAGGGCGAGCAGCAAGGCGGCGAGCGGTTTCATGGCGGGCTCCAGTGGCGGGTTGCGCGACTGTCAACGCGCCGCCGCCGGCGACGGGGTTAACCGGTAAACTGCGGGCCCCCGCATCCCGGCCCGGCTTTCAGCCAGCAGACAGCATGAGCAAGCAGCGCGTCCTCACCGGCATCACCACCTCCGGCACTCCGCATCTGGGCAATTACGCCGGCGCCATCCGCCCGGCGATCGTCGCCAGCCGCCGCGACGATGTCGAGAGCTTCTATTTCCTCGCCGACTACCATGCGCTGATCAAGACCGCCGACCCGGCGCGCGTGCAGCGCTCGACGCTCGAGATCGCCGCCGCCTGGCTCGCCTGCGGGCTCGACCCCAACCGCGTCTGGTTCTACCGCCAGTCCGACATCCCCGAGATTCCGGAACTCACCTGGCTGCTGGCCTGCGTCGCCGGCAAGGGCCTGCTCAACCGTGCCCATGCCTACAAGGCCGCGGTCGACAAGAACACGGAAGCCGGTGAAGACCCCGATGCCGGCGTCAACGCCGGCCTGTACATGTACCCGGTGCTGATGGCTGCCGACATCGTGATGTTCAAGGCGCACTCGGTGCCGGTCGGTCGCGACCAGATCCAGCA
>DASUOA010000465.1:0-5701 GCA_036276895.1 Arenimonas sp.
CTTCAAGCCGACCCAGGCACTGGTCATCCTGGCGCGCAAGCTGCTGCGGGTCGCGTGGGCCATCTGGAACAGCGACCAAACGTTCAATCCCGGCCTACTGGGCCAGCAAGGAGCTTGCGCTCAAACATAGAACCTCAAACATAGAACCTCAGACAGCGGCCGCTTGGGCTGCGGCTGCGCGGTTGCCCGCCACCTGCGTCGCGCCCCTCGTCAGCGCGGAGTGCTACTGCTTCTGCTTGGCCAATGCCAACAGATCGGCCGCCGCCAACGGCTTGCCGTAGTAGTAACCCTGCGCATCGTCGCAGCCCATGCCGATCAGCTGCCGTTGCTGCTCTTCGGTCTCGACGCCCTCGGCGATCACGCGCAGGTTCAGCAGATGGCCCATGTTGATGATCATCGCCGCGATGACTTCGTCCTCGCTGCGCTGGGTCAGCCCGGTGATGAAGGCGCGGTCGATTTTCAGGCGGTCGATCGGCAAGCGCTGCAGATGGCTGAGCGAGGAATAGCCGGTGCCGAAATCGTCGATCGCGACGCGGATACCGGCGGCGCGCAGGCGGCCCAGCACCGAGATCATGTCGCGGGTGTCCTCCATCATCATCGACTCGGTGACTTCCAGCTCCAGGCATTCCGGCTGGATGCCGGTCTCGGCCACGGTGCGCAGCACGATGTCGACGAACTCCGGATCCTTCAGCTGCCGCATCGACACGTTGACCGCCATGTTCAGCGCCACGCCGTGCTCGCGCAGCCAGCGCTGCTGCTGCTCGCAGGCCTCGCGCAGGATCCACGCGCCCATCGCCACGATATGACCGCTGTCTTCGGCGGCAGGAATGAACAGATCCGGTGCCAGCATCGACTCGCCATCGCGCAGCCAGCGCACCAGCGCCTCGCAGCCGAACACCTTGCCGCTCTTGAGATCGACCTGCGGCTGGTAGAGCAAGCGCAAGGCCTTGCGCTCGACCGAGTGGCGCAGCTCGCGGATGGTCTGCAGCCGCTGCTGCAATTCCTGCTCGAAGCGGTTGTCGAAGATCTGGTAGGCCGAGCGGGATACGCGCTTGGCCTGCTTGAGCGCGATGCCGGCGTTCTGGAACACCGACTGCGCGTTGCTGCCATGCTCGGGATGGCAGGCGACGCCGACCGACATGGTCAGCGGAATCTCGTTGCCCTCGATCTCGATGTTGCGTTCGAGCCGGCGCTGCAGCGCGCGCAGCCGCGCTTCGAGCTCGCCGGCTTCGAGGTTCTGCAGGATCAAGGCGAAACTGTCGGCGGAGTTGCGCGCCATGAACACGCCCTGGCCGAAGATCTCGGCGAGGATCGTCGCGGCGGCCTTGAGCGTGAGATCGCCAATCTCGTGGCCGAGGCCGTCGTTGACTGCCTGGAAGTTGTCGATGTCGGCGATCACCACGGCGAGCGGCGCGCCCTGGGCGATGCGCCGCGCCAGCTCGCGCTCGACCGCGGGACGGTTCCACAGGCCGGTCAGGCGGTCGTGGAAAGCCATCGCCTGCAACTCCTCGAACAGCTGCGCGTTGTCGAAGCCGACCGCGATGTTGACCGAGAAGATTTCCAGCAGCTTGCGGTCGAGCTCGCCCAACGGATGCTGGGTGGCGACGTGCACCACCAGCGCTTCCGAGCGCGGCGAGCGGATGTACAGCACCGCGTAGTCGCGGCCGAATTCGCTGGCACCGATGCGCAGCGCGGTGCGGATGCGGTCGCTGACCACGGCATTGCCGAGTTCGTCCAGCGGTCGACCCTGCTGTTCGCCGAAACGGCCGGACGCCGCCAGCACGCTCAGCGCATCCTCGTCGCCGCCACCGCGGTGCTGCTGCGCGCAGACCACGCCGTCGGCGTCGATCTGCAGGATCGAGCAGATCTGCAGCAGCACACCCTCGGCAAGGTGGCGCACGGCGGTGACTGCCATCAGGCTGGTCGCCGCTTCGAGGATCATCTCCAGGCCCTCGCGGGTCTGCTCGATGGTGCGGATCTGCTGGTAGGAGCGCAGCGCGGTGGTCAGCGTCGACAGCAGCCGGTGCGCGGTCAGCTCGGACTTGGCGCGGTAGTCATTGATGTCGTAGCGCTGGATCACTTCGACTTCCGGCGCGTAGCCGGGCTGGCCGGTGCGCAGAACGATGCGTACCGCTTTGTCCATGAAGCGGTCGCGGATGTCGCCGACCAGGCGCAGGCCGGCGTCGTCGCTCTCCATCACCACGTCGAGCAGGATGCAGGCATAGCGCTCGCGCGCCGCCAGCCGCTGCCGCGCTTCGTCGGCGGAATAGACGCTGTCGAAACTCAAAGGTCGGTCGAGGATGCGCGTGTCACGCAGCGCGAAGCGGGTGACCTGGTGCACCTGCTCCTCGTCGTCGACGATGAGGATCCGCCACGGCTCGCCGGCCGTGTCCTCGGCAGCGGTGCCGGCTTCGTCGTCGTCGAACTGCAGCAGCTCGTCGTCGTTGTTGGACATGGCCGGACTCCCTGGATTCCGGTTGATCCTGCGTGGTGATCCGGCCCGAAGGCCGGCTCGGGCCAGTGTAGACCAGTTTCAGTGCCCGGCGTCGGCGTCGTCAGCGCTGCGCACCGGGGCCAGTTTCGGTATGCGGATCTCGAACTCGGTGCCTTCCCCGGGCGTGCTGTGCAATTCGACATGGCCGCCGAGCAGGCGGGTGATCAGGTTGTACACCAGGTGCAGGCCGAGGCCGGAGCCGCCGCTGCCACGGCGGGTGGTGAAGAACGGGTCGAAGGCGCGCGCCGCGGTTTCCGGCGACATGCCGCGGCCGTTGTCGCTGTACAGCAGGTAGACCTGGTCATCCCTGGCGCGGGCGACGATACGCATCTGTCCGGCCTGGCCCTGGGCGAAGCCGTGCAGCATCGAGTTGTTGACCAGGTTGGTGAAGATCTGGAACAGCGCGCCCGGATAGGTGTCGAGCTCGATGCCCTCCGGGCAGTCGACGCTGAGGTCATGCGGGGTGCGCTTGTAGCTGGGCTTGAGCGCGAACTCAACCTCGCCAAGGAAAGTCTGCAACTCGATGTGTCGGCGCTGCTCGCTGCTCTGGTCGACCGCGACCTGCTTGAAGCTGCCGATCAGCGAGTGCGCGCGTTCGAGACTGCCCAGCACCAGGTGCACAGCTTCCTCGACCGCGGCACGCCAGCTCGACAGGTCGTTACGGGTGAGCTTGCCGCCGTCGACCTTGGCCGCGAACACCTTGCTCACTTCCTTCAGGTGCGAGGTGGCGGTCACGGCGATGCCGATCGGGGTGTTGATCTCGTGCGCGACGCCGGCGACCAGCTGGCCCAGCGAGGCCATCTTTTCGGCGGCGACGAGCTGCTTCTGGGTGCCTTGCAGTTCCGCCAAGGTCTGCTCGGCCTGCTCCTTGGCCTGCGACAGTTCACCGGTGCGCCTGCGCACCAGTTCCTCCAGGGCGCTGGCACGGTCGCGGATGCGCGCGGTGCGCAGGCGCACGCCCAGCAGCAGGATGGCCAGCAGTGCCAGCGCCAGTACCAGCACGAAGCTCGGCGTCTGCCACCAGGCCGGAAGCACCTGCAGCGGAATCTCCAGTTCGGTGGCGCTCCAGCGGCCATCGCGGTTGCTGGCGCGTACGCGCAGCGTGTAACTGCCCGGCCACAGCTTGCTGTAGTGCGCGGCGCGGCTGCCGGCGTCGCCCTCGACCCAGTCCTGTTCGTAACCTTCAAGGCGATAGGCGTAGCGCACCCGCTCCGGCGCGCTGAGGTCGAGCGCCGAGTACTCGACTTCCAGTCGTCGTTGTTCGGAGCTCAGGCTCAGTCCGTTCTGCAGTTGCGACAGCGGCAGTGGCTGGCCGTCGACGCGCAGCGCGGTAACCACCGGCGCGGCGTCGAAGTTCCAGGGCTGGTACGCGGACGGATCGACGATCACAAAGCCGCGGGTGCCGCCAAACAGCAGCTGGCCATCGGGCAGGCGCGCGGCGGCGCCGAGCGACACGCTGCCGAGGTCGACGCCATCGGGCCGGCCGAACTCATGCACCTGCGCGCTGGTGGTATCCACCAGCAGGCGCTCGGTCCACAGCCGGCCCTGGGCATCGCTGATCATCCGGTTGCCACCAAAGGCCACGGCGGCTCGGCGATCCGGCAGGGGCAGCGGCGCGAATTGCGGCTGCCCTTCCTGCCAGCCCACCAGGCGCTCGATGCCACCGGCGGTGGCCAGCCACAACTGGCCGCGGCCGTCGACATGCAACGACAGCACGTTGTTCTGCGACAGACCGCCGGCACGCTCCGGCGCCGCCCACACCCGCGTCAAGCCGTCGCTGCCTTGGCGGCGCACCAGCAAACCGATGGCCGAGGCCACCCAGAGATTGCCGTCGGCGTCGTCGGCGAAGCTGGTGACGGTATCGGAAAACAGTTCGCCATCGTCCAGGCGCAAAGGCATCACGCGTTCGCTTGCCGGGTCGAGCTCGGCGGCGCCGCGCTGCGAGGCGACCAGCAGGCCGCCATCGCGCAAGGCATGCAGCAGGATGATGCGCTCGTCATCACTACCACCAGCGCCGGCGATCACGCGGAAGCCCTCGTCCTCGCCCAGCCAGCGATGCAGGCCGGCCTGCTGGGTGCCAACCCAGACGCTGCCGTCCGTGGTGCGCGCCAGTGCGCGGACGGTGCCGTCGCGCAGCGCGCCGGCGCGGACGGGATGCGCGCGCAGGCCCGGCAGGAAGCCGCGCTCGCGATCGAACACATCGATGCCATTGCCGCCGGTGCCGATCCAGATGCGGCCATCGTCCCAGGACAGCGCTGCATGCACCGCGGCATTGCTCAGGCCGTCATCGCGCAAGGGGCTGTAGCGGAAGCTGCTGAAGGCGCGCGCGGTCGGATTGTGGCGTTGCAGGCCGGCGCCCCAGGTGCCGATCCAAAGCAGCCCGGAGCGGTCGATCAGCGGTTGCGTCGGCAGGTCCAAGGCGAGGCTGTTGGGCACTGCTGGGTCGTGGCGGACGCGCTTGATCACCCGCAGGCGTGCGCTGTCGATGATGTCGATGCCGGCGCCGAAGGTCAGCGCCCAGACCTGCCCCGGATGCGGTTCGATCAGGGTGCTGATCCACGGGTGGCTGAGCACACGTGCGGGGTCGTCGGCCAGTTCGCCATCGACGGCCGCGAACAGCCGCTCGAAGCGACCGCTGGCAGGGTCCACCACGGCGATGCCGTCGTTCTGGGTGCCGACCCAGATCCGCCCGTCGCTGCCGCGGTGCAGGCTGTAGACGTACTGGCCGTGCAGGCTGTTGGGGTCGTTGGGGTTGCTGGCGACGCGCTCGAACTGCTCGCTGCCGACACGCAGGCGCACCAGTCCATTGCGGGTGCCGGCCCACAGGCTGCCGTCGGGATCGACCAGTAGCGTGCGCACCGTGGCATGCGGCACGGCGCCGGGATTGTCCGGATCGGCCGGATAGTGGCGGAACTGCTTCTGCGCCGGGTCCCAATAATCGAGGCCGTGATTGGCGGTGCCGAGCCAGATGCCGCCATCGTGTGCCTGTGCCAGCTTGAGCACCGCGCGGTCGCTGAGCGAGCGTGGATCGTCGGGGTCGTGCTGCAGGCGCTCGAAGCGATCCTGCAGCGGGTCGTAGACCGAGATGCCACCGCCCTGGGTGGCGACCCACAGCTTGCCGTCGGGCAGCGGCAGCAGGTCGCGGATCGAATCCTCGCCGAGCGAGGTCGGGTCTTCCGGGTCGTGCCGGTAGGGCAGGAAGCGGTA
>DASUOA010000466.1:0-8168 GCA_036276895.1 Arenimonas sp.
GATGCCGACAGCGGCCGACGGCAACTGCTGCGTTTCTTCGGTCTGCACGACCTCACCGCTTTCGGCATCGAAGACAAGCCGCTCGCCATCGCCGCCGCCGGGGCTCTGCTCGCCTACGTCGAGGAGACGCAGAAGCAACGCCTTCCGCATCTGACTGCGATCGCGTTCGAGGCGGCCGACGAGGGCATCGCCATGAATGCGGCGACGCGCCGGCATCTTGAACTCGACTCGCGCCAGGATGGACGGGTCGAGCACACCTTGCTCGGCGTGCTTGATGCATCGATCACGCCGATGGGCGGTCGACTGCTGCGCCGCTGGCTACATCGACCGCTGCGTGACCAAGGCGTGCTGCGCCAGCGTCACCACGCGGTCACCGCATTGCTGGATGGTGCGGCGAGCGATGCCCTGCGCGAGCGGTTACGCGGCGTCGGCGACCTCGAGCGAATCCTCTCGCGCATTGCCCTGCGCTCGGCGCGACCACGCGACCTGTCGACGCTACGCGATGGCTTGGCGATGCTGCCGGCTCTGCGCGACGCCATGGCGAGCCTGGACTCGCCACGGATCGCCGAACTGTCCGCCGAACTTGGCGAGCATGGCGATACCTGCAGCTGGTTGCAGAGCGCGGTGGTCGCGCAGCCACCATTGCTTGCACGCGACGGCGGCGTGATCGCCGAAGGCTTCGATGCCGCGCTCGACGAATTGCGTGCGCTGTCCACCAATGCCGACCAGTTCCTGATCGACCTCGAAGCGCGCGAAAAGGCCGCCACCGGCATTCCGACGCTGAAGGTCGGCTATAACCGCGTGCATGGCTACTACATCGAAATCAGCAAGGGCCAAGCCGACAAGGCGCCCGTGCATTACACCCGACGTCAGACCCTGACTGGCGCCGAGCGCTACATCACCGAAGAGCTGAAGGGATTTGAAGACAAGGTGCTGTCGGCGCGTGAGCGCTCGCTGGCCCGTGAGCGCCTGCTCTACGAAGGGTTGCTCGACCATCTCAATACCACGCTCGACCCCCTCAAGCGCTGCGCCGCCGCACTGTCTGAACTCGACGTACTGTGCGCCTTCGCTGAGCGCGCGCAGGCGCTCGACTGGTCACGCCCGGACTTGGTCGACGCGCCCGGCATCCGCATCGAGCGCGGCCGTCATCCGGTAGTCGAGGCGGTGCGCAGCGAACCGTTCGAACCCAACGACCTGCACCTCGATCCCGACCGCCGCATGCTGGTGATCACCGGCCCCAACATGGGCGGCAAGTCGACCTACATGCGGCAGAACGCGCTGATCGTGCTGTTGGCGCATATCGGCAGCTTCGTGCCGGCGGCGCGCGCCGAGATCGGCCCGGTCGACCGCATCCTCACCCGCATCGGTGCCGGCGACGATCTGGCGCGCGGGCAATCGACCTTCATGGTCGAGATGGCCGAGACCAGCTACATCCTGCATCACGCGACCGATCGCTCACTGGTGCTGATGGACGAAATTGGCCGCGGCACATCCACCTACGACGGGCTGTCGCTGGCCGAGGCTTGCGCCCGGCATCTGGCGCAGCACAATCGCGCCTACACGCTGTTCGCGACGCACTACTTCGAGCTCACGGCCTTGGCCGAATCGGGCAGCGGCATCGCCAACGTGCACCTCGACGCCATCGAGCACGGCGACAAGCTGGTATTCATGCACGCGGTCAAGGATGGCCCCGCCAATCGCAGCTTCGGCCTGCAGGTGGCGGCGCTGGCGGGATTGCCGCGTGAAGTGATCGCGCAGGCGCGACGCAGCCTGGCCGAGCTCGAAGCACGTGGTCGCCTGCACGCCGCCGAACTTGCGCCGACCAGCCTCGACCAACCCAAGCAGATGGGTCTGTTTGCGCCGGAAACTTCGCCCGCCGTGGAAGCCTTGTCGGCCGTCGATCCCGACGAACTGACACCGAAGCAGGCGCTGGAAGCGATCTACCGGATCAAGGCGCTGCTTTGACGATTGCTGCTCGCCGGCCGCTTACGCGGCTTCGGCGAGCTCCCGCACCAATGCATCCAGCGCCTGGCGCAGGTCGCTCCACAGATCATCGACGCCCTCGATGCCGACGGACAGCCGCAGCATGCCCGGAGTGATGCCGCCCATCTTGCGGCCTTCCTCACTGACGACACGATGTGTGAGGCCGGCCGGATGCTGGATCAAAGTATCGACCGAGCCCAGGCTGACCGCGGGCGTGATCAGGCGCACGGCGGCCATCACTGCTGCCGCCGCGTCGTAGCCACCGGCTAGTTCGATCGCCAGCAGCGCGCCTGGACCACGCATCTGGGTTTTGGCCAGATGCGCGTTGCGTACGGTGCCAAGTCCCGGGTAATGCACCTTGGCCACTGCGGGATGCGCGGCGAGGCGTTCGGCCAGGACCATGGCATTGCTCTGCGCGCGCTCGACCCGCAAGGCCAACGTCGGCAATCCGCGATGCAGCAGGAAGGCCGCCAGCGGATGCAGCAAGGCACCCGTCGCCGCGCGCACGGTGCGCAACGGCTTGGCGCGCGCCTCGTTGCAGCAGATCACGCCGGCGATCACGTCGCCATGTCCACCGAGAAACTTGGTCGCGCTATGCAGCACATAACTGGCACCCAGCTCGACCGGCTTCTGCAGCACCGGCGTCGCGAAACTCGAGTCGACCAGCACCGGCACTTCGCCTGCCGCCGCGACTACGGCTCGGATATCGACCAGATCGAGCGTGGGATTGGCAGGCGTCTCGATGATCACCAGCGCGGTATCGGGGCGCAGACGTGCGGCGATCTCCTGCGCCTCAACGAACTCCGCCTCCAGCCCGCACAATCCCGACGCCAGCAGATGATCGGACGTGCCGTACAGCGGCCGCACCACCAGCACATGCCCACCGCGCGAGCGCGCATCCATCAGCACCGCCGTCAGCGCCGCCATGCCAGAGCCATAGGCGACGCAGGCTTCGGTGCCCTCGAGCGCCGCCAACGCCTGCTCGACGCGGGCGACGGTCGGATTGTGCAGGCGGGCATAGATCGGGTTGGCCGCGGAGGCCCCGCCCGCCACCAGGGCATCGAAGCTCGCGGTGCCGACACCGAGATCAGCGACCGGATAGGTGGTCGATAGATCGATCGGTGGTGCATGCACGCACAAGCGGGAGAAGTCATCGCGTCCGCCGTGGACAGCCAGGGTTTCGATCGAGCTCATGACGCACCTTTATTCCGCGTAGTGTGCCAATTCTGGAACCTGATTCCGCTGATAAACTCAACGCCGAATACTATTTCGTCACGGAGCCACATTATGGCGCTCGACCGAATCGACTTCGCCCTGCTCCGCTTGCTGCGGAAGAATGCGCGCCTGGCCAACAAGGACCTTGCCGAGAAGGCGGGTATTGCGCCTTCAACGGCGCTTGAACGGATACGCCGCCTGCGCGAAGCGCGGGTCATCCAGGGCTACCACGCCGAGATCGCGGCCGAAAAGGTCGGTATCGGTCTGCAGGCGATGGTTTCGGTGCGCCTGGCGCGGCATTCGCGCGAACTGGTCGACAGCTTCCACGAACACGTGATCGCATTGCCGGAAGTGCTGGCCTTCTATCACGTGGCCGGCGCGGATGATTTCCTGGTGCATGTCGGCGTGCGCGACAGCCAGCACCTACGCGACTTCGCGCTGACGGCTTTTACCGAGCGCCCGGAAGTGGCACACATCGAGACCCGCCTGATTTTCGAGTTCCGCCGCAGCGACGAATTGCCGATCTACGCGCGCGCCGAGGATTGACTTACAGCATGTCGAGATCGCCCAGCGCCTGGATCAGGCGGCGGGCGCGCTTGTCGGGCTTTCCGACCGGTGGCCGATAACCGGCCTGCGCGGCACGACGCTCGGCGAGTTCGCGAGCACGGCGCTCACGCGAGCCTTCGGATTCTTCGTACAGCTTTTGCGCTTCGCTGGCCGGGCCGCGGCGCTCGCTCAAGCCCAGCACAAGCACCTCAAACCGCTCCTCGCCTCGGCGGATATCGAGCGCTTCTCCGACCCGAACCAGTCGCGAAGGTTTGGCACCCTGCCCGCCGACCAGCACCTTGCCACCGTCGATGGCCTGCTTGGCCAGTGCCCGCGTTTTGTAGAAGCGTGCAGCCCAGAGCCAGATATCGAGACGGACAGAGGAGCAATCACTCATGGTTTCAACGTGCGGGCAGCATGGCGTGGATCAATACCGATTGGCGCCTCAAACGCAAACGGCCACCCGAAGGTGGCCGCTGCTGAAGCGCTGTCAAACAGGGATTACTCGGCCGAACGGGCAGCCAGGTCTTCCTTGATGCGCGCCTTCTTGCCCTCGAGGCCGCGCAGGTAGTACAGCTTGCCGGCGCGGACCTTGCCGCGACGCTTGACCTGCACCGAGTCGATGATCGGGCTGTGGGTCTGGAACACGCGCTCGACTCCGTAGCCGTGCGAGATCTTGCGCACGGTGAAAGCGGAGTTCAGGCCGGCGCTCTTGATCGCGATGACGACGCCCTCGTAGGCCTGCACGCGCTCGCGGTTGCCTTCCTTGACCTTGACGTTGACGACCACGGTGTCGCCGGGGCCGAACGCAGGCAGCTCGCGGGTGATCTGCTCGGCTTCGAATTTCTGCAGGAGGTTCATGGGTACACCGTCTGTTCTGTAGTTCTAGGTTTGTCGCTGGCTGCGCATGCACGCGGGCGCCACGAAGTCGCGCATTATAACCAGCGAATCTTTTGATTGGCTAGGGGTTTTGCGGTTTTTTCGCCTGAGCCGCCCACCAGTCTGCCTGGAAGGCTTGCAACAGGGCCCGATCCTGCTTTGTCAGCGCGATCCGGGCCAGCAGATCCGGTCGCCGCAGCCAGGTGCGGCCAAGGCTCTGCTGTCGGCGCCAGCGGGCAATGGCGGCGTGGTCGCCGGATAGCAGCACCGGCGGTACGCCAGCGATGTCCAGCGACTCCGATCGCGTGTAGTGGGGGCAGTCGAGCAATCCATCCTCGAAGCTGTCCTGGCTGGCCGAATCGGCATGACCCAGCGCACCTTCCTGCAAACGCCCGACGGCATCGACCAGCACCGCGGCAGCCAACTCGCCACCGGACAGCACGTAATCGCCGATCGACAACTCCTCGTCGACTTCGCGCTCGATGAAGCGCTCATCGAGGCCCTCATAGCGTCCGCACAGCAGCAGCAGTCGCGGCAGCGCCGCCAACTCACGCACCTTGCGCTGCGTCATCCGCTCGCCCTGCGGACTGAGATAGATCACCCGGGCAGTCTCGGGATCCGCGGCTTTCGCCGCCGAAAGGCAGGCGCCCAGCGGCTCGTTGAGCATCAACATGCCGGGACCACCGCCGAATACCCGCTCATCGACCCGGCGATAGTTGCCGGTTGCGTAGTCGCGCGGATTCCAGGCCTCGACCTGCAGCAGGCCGCGCTCCAGCGCGCGCCCCACCACGCCGACCGCGACAGCCTGGCGGATGAAGTCGGGAAACAGGCTGACGACGTCGATGCGCATCGTCGCGAAGACTCAGAAATCCGGATCCCAATCGACCACGATGCGGCGGGCATCGAAGTCGACCGACACCACGAAGGTGTCGATGACGAAGGGGATCAGTCGTTCGCGCTCGCCGGCTACGACCATCACGTCGTTGGCGCCGGTGGCGAACAGATGCGAGACCGTGCCAAGCGGCACTCCTTTGCTGGTGACGACCGACAAACCCTCAAGATCGACCCAGTAGTATTCGCCGGGCTTGGGCGCAGGCAGACGCGAACGCGGCACCCACACCTCGGCCCCTTTCAGGGCTTCGGCGGCATCGCGGTCTTCGACGCCCGGCAACTGGGCGGTCACGCCTTTGGCGGTCTCGCGGGCACGGACGCCGTCGATCTCACGCTCCTGCCCGTTGTGGATGAGGATCCAGGGCTGGTAACGGATCAACGCACCGATCGGATCGGTGAAGCTCTGCAGCTTCACCTCGCCACGAACGCCAAAAGCGCCGACCACCCTGCCCAGCAGGATTCGGCGCTCCTGGTTCATATCGTCAAGCCCCGCCGAGGCGGGGCGCAGGCTCAGGCCGCGGCCTTGCCGGCTTCCTTGACCAGCATGCGGACCTTGTCGGTCAGCTGCGCGCCCTTGGAAACCCAGTCCTGGACCTTGGCGGTGTCGAGCTCGACACGCTTCTCGTTGCCCTGCGCAACCGGGTTGTAATAGCCCAGGCGCTCAATGGCACGGCCGTCGCGCTTGTTGCGCTGGTCGGTGACGATGATGTGATAGAAGGGACGCTTCTTGGCGCCGCCACGGGTCAGGCGAATCTTGACCATTTCGTTTGCTCTGTAGTTCTAGGTGGTGGTCGCCGGCAGACTGACCCGCAAGGGGGTCAGGCCGGGGAGCCGGAGATTCTAACTGCCTGTCCCGGAAAAGGAAAGCGCGCCGCTTATTGGCCGGGGAAGCGCGGCATGCCACCCATCAGGCCCTGCATGCCGCGGAACATGCCCTTGATGCCGCCCTTGCCGAGCTTGGACATCATCTTTTCGGTCTGCTGGAACTGCTTGAGCAGGCGGTTCACATCCGCCGGTGTCGTACCGGAACCCTTTGCCACGCGGGCGCGGCGCGAACCGTTGAGCAGGCCGGGATTGCGCCGCTCCTTCTTGGTCATCGAGCCGATGATGGCGATCATCCGCGGCACTTCCTTGCCGGTGACCTGGCTCTTCACGTGCTCGGGGATCTGACCCATGCCCGGCAGCTTGTCCATCAGGCCACTGATGCCGCCCATGTTCTGCATCTGCTCGAGCTGGTCGCGCATGTCATTGAGGTCGAACTTCTTGCCCTTGAGGACCTTCTCGGCGAGTTTCTGCGCCTTGTCCTTGTCGACCTGCTGCTCGACCTGCTCGACCAGCGACAGCACGTCGCCCATATCGAGGATGCGGTTGGCAGCGCGATCGGGGTGGAAAATGTCGAGGCCATCGGGCTTCTCGCCGACGCCGACGAACTTGATCGGTTTGCCGGTGATATACCGCACCGACAGCGCGGCGCCGCCGCGGGCATCGCCATCGGTCTTGGTCAGCACCACGCCGGTCAGCGGCAACGCCTCGGCGAAGGCCTTGGCAGTATTGGCAGCATCCTGGCCGGTCATGGCATCGACCACGAACAGGGTTTCGACCGGATTGACGGCGGCGTGCAGGGCCTTGATCTCGGCCATCATCATCTCGTCGATGGCGAGGCGGCCGGCGGTGTCGACCAGCAGCACATCGACGAAGGACTTCTTCGCATCCGCGATCGCGGCGCGGACGATGTCCTCCGGCTTCTGCTCGGCGGTCGACGGGAAGAACAACACGTCGACCTGGCTGGCCAGCGTGCGCAGCTGCTCGATGGCGGCCGGGCGATAGACGTCGACGGAAACCACCATCACCTTCTTTTTCTTGCGCTCCTTCAGGTGCTTGGCGAGCTTGCCGACGGTGGTGGTCTTGCCGGCGCCCTGCAGGCCGGCCATCAGCACCACGGCCGGCGCCGGCACGTTGAGGTTGAGCTCGGCACTTTGTGCGCCCATCACCGTCGACATCTCGTCACGCACGATCTTGATCAGCGCCTGACCGGGCGTCAGGCTCTGCAGCACCTCCTGGCCGATGGCGCGGACCTTGATGCGCTCGATCAAGGCCGAAACCACCGGCAAAGCGACGTCGGCTTCCAGCAGGGCGATGCGCACTTCACGCAAGGACTCGCGGATGTTCTCTTCGCTCAGACGGCCGCGGCCGCGCAAGCGCTGCAAGGTGCCGGACAGGCGCTGGGTGAGGGACTCGAACATGAACAGGATCGCCAGTGGAAACAGCCGCGAAGTATAGCGCGACGCCCGTTTCCTCCCTGTTTCCTGGATGTAGCGGCCTGCGGCGGTATGCGACACTCGCGCCATGACCGCCACCGCACTCGGCGCGCTCGCCGCGCTCGCCTACCTGCTGTCCGCCTTCCGCCTGATTTACCAGCGCCAGCGCGAGCTGGACGGTCGCGGACTGGCCTTGTCGCTGGCCACGTTGGCGGTGCTCGCCCACCTCGGCCTGCAGCTGGTGTTCTGGCGGCAACAGGGCGGGCCGGACCTGCAGTTTTTCGCCGCGTTGTCGCTGGTCGGCCTAGGCATGGCCCTGCTGACTACTGGCGCGGCGGCGATGCAGCGCATCGAGGCGTTGGGCATCATTGTCTTCCCACTGGCCGCCGCTCTGCT
>DASUOA010000467.1:0-2773 GCA_036276895.1 Arenimonas sp.
GGATGGCCTGGTTGATCTGGGCCGAGCCCACGTCCTGCTCGCGGCAGGCCGCAGAGATCTCCTCGACCAGCTCGGCCGTGCGCTTGATGTCGGGCACCAGCTTCTCGAGCATGCCACCCGCTTCCTGGGCGACCTTCACGCTGTCCGAGGAGAGCGTGCCGATCTCGGCAGCGGCAGCCTGGCTGCGCTCGGCGAGCTTGCGAACTTCCGAAGCGACCACCGCGAAGCCCTTGCCGTGTTCGCCGGCACGCGCCGCTTCGATGGCGGCGTTGAGCGCCAGCAGATTGGTCTGGTAGGCGATGTCATCGATGATGCCGATCTTGCCGGCGATCGACTTCATCGCCGCCACCGTCTGCCGCACCGCCTCGCCGCCCTCAGTGGCTTCGCCGGCGGCCTTGGCCGCCATCGAATCGGTGATCTTGGCGTTGTCGTTGTTCTGCCCGATCGAGGCGCTCATCTGTTCGACCGACGACGAGGTGGTCTCGACGCTGGCCGATTGCTCGCTGGTGCTTTGCGCCAGGCTCTGCGCGGTGGCGGCGACCTGGTCGGAGGCGCTGGAGAGGTTGTCGGAGGCCGCGCGAACCTCGGCGATGGTCTGCGCCAGGCGCGTCACCATCTTCTGCATCGCATGCAGCAGGCGGCCGGTCTCGTCCTTGCCGCTGGCCTCGATGCGGATGTTGAGGTCGCCCTCGGCGAGGCGATCGGCGGCGCGCACCGCCTTGTCCAGCGGCAGCACGATGCTGCGCGCGATCCACCAGGCGCTGCCGATACCCAGCAGCAACGCGGCGAGGATCAGCGCGACTGCCGCGGTCCGGCGTTGCTGATAGTCCGCCTGCGCGCCCTCGTAGGCATGCTGGGCGAGTTTCAGTTGGACTTCGGTGAGATTGGAGAACTCGGTCGAGATCGGGTCGATCACCGGATACAGCTCGTCGATGGTGAAGCGGGTCAGCGCTGCCATGTCTTCGCGCTTGAGGATGTCCTGCAGTCGCGCGATCGGTTCCTCGGCCTTCTGCAGCAGCGGTTCGAGCTGGGCGATGACAGCCTGCTCCTCGGCCACCAGCGGACGGGCGCGGAATCCCGACCAGGTGCGGTCGATCAGCGCCAGGGCGCGGTCGAAGTCGTCGCGTGCCTGTTGCCAGTCGAGGTTGCCGTTGCGGGTCTTGTGCGCCAGGTCGACGATGCTGACCGCATACGCGTCGATCACCACCTTGAGGTCGCGCAGTGGCACCACGCGCTGCTGGTAGACCGAGTCGAGCGAGGCGACCGCCTGCTCCTCGCCCCTGAGCCCGGTCCAGCCGATTCCGAGCATGAAGGCGCTGAACAGGAAAACCAGTGCGGCCAGGCGCTTGGCAATGCCGAGGTTCTTGAACATGACGATCTCCGGAACGGGCTGGGACGCCGTCAATCCAGGGCGGCAGCGGCGTGGCCGCTGTCCGTCGGCACCTGCGGGGCGTGGCCGCAGGCACGCGGGCGCGATCAATCGGGTGGGCGTGTGCTTGCGAGACGTGCCGCGCTGGACTCACGGCGGGTGGCATCGGCCAGCAGCAGGGGCACGTCGAGCACCAGCGCCACTTCGCCGCTGCCGAGGATGGTCGAGCCGGCGATGCCGGACAGCCGCGCGAACAATTGGCCCAACGGCTTGATCACCGCCTGCAGTTCGCCTTCGAGATGGTCCACCAACAAGCCGGCACGACGGCGGCCGCTGGCGACCACCAGGATGCTTTCGCGCCGCGCCGTGGTGCCGCGCAGGCCGAAGTGGCGGCGCAACGACAGCAGCGGCAATGCTTCGCCGCGCAGTTCGACATAGCCTTTGTCCATGGCCTCGGACGCGACATCGACGCATTCGATCACGGTGTCGAGCGGCACCACGTAATGGCTGTCGGCGACGCGCACCAGGAAGCCACCGATGATGGCCAGCGTCAGCGGCAGGCAGATGCGGAAGCTCGACCCCTGTCCCGGCTTCGATTCGATCTCGATGCTGCCGCGCAGGGCTTCGATGTTGCGGCGGACCACGTCCATGCCGACGCCGCGGCCGGACAGGTCGCTGACCTGCTGCGCGGTGGAGAAGCCCGGCTCGAAAATGAGCTGCCAGACTTCGCTATCCGGAGGATTGGCATCGGCGGCGACCAGGCCCTTCTGCCGTGCCTTGGCGAGGATGGCCTCGCGCTTCAAGCCGCCGCCGTCGTCGCTGACTTCGATGATGACGTTGCCGGCTTCGTGATGCGCGTCGAGGCGGATGTGGCCGCGCGCCGGCTTGCCGGATGCGAGCCGCTGCTCCGACGACTCGATGCCGTGGTCGATGGCGTTACGCACCAGGTGCGTCAGCGGGTCTGCGATCTGCTCGACCAAGGATTTGTCGAGTTCGGTGTCGGCACCGGAGATGGTCAGTTCGATGTCCTTGCCGAGTTGCTGCGCGACATCGCGGACGATGCGGCGGAAGCGGTTGAAGGTCTCGCCGATCTCGACCATGCGTAGGCGCATCGCGCCATCGCGCAAGTCTTCGATCAATCGCGACATCGCCGATATGGACTCGTGCAGCTCGGCATCGCCGAGCCGGTTGGCAACCTGGCCGACACCGGCGCTGGCAATCACCAGTTCGCCGACGCGGTCGATCAGGGCATCGAGCTTGCCTGCCTGCACGCGCAGCAGCTGGGCTTCCTGCGCCTGGCGCTTGCGCGCTTCGCCCTGTTTTTTCAAGGCGGCTTCGACCACCTGCGGATGTACGGCGCGGGTCTCGATCGCCAGTTCGCCGACCTTGCTGCCGCCGCTGCCG
>DASUOA010000468.1:0-10846 GCA_036276895.1 Arenimonas sp.
GGTCGACGTCGGCTTCCTGGCGGGCAACGTAACCGGCGTACTTCAGGTCGCAGACGACTTGGGCGACGGCGCCTTCGCTGGCGGCGGCGAGTTCTGGCAGCCCGGCCACAAGATGTGACCATTCAGTCGCCGGGCGGCGCAACAACTGAGCGAGCGTGACGCCGTCACGTCGCGTGCTTTCGAGAAGCAAGGTCAGCCGGGCAACCTCCACTAACTTGGCTTCGAGACGTTGCATGCGTTCGGCGTTCGCCAGACCAACCTTGAATGCCAGCGGCGTGAGCCGACGGTCGGCGTTGTCGTGACGCAGCAGGAGGCGGAACTCGGCGCGGCTGGTGAACATACGGTAGGGCTCGTCGACGCCCCGCGTGACGAGGTCGTCGATCAGCACGCCGATGTAGGCCTGGTCGCGGCGTGGCGACCAGGCTTCCTGCTGCTGCACGAAGCGCGCGGCGTTGAGGCCGGCGATCAGGCCCTGCGCCGCCGCCTCCTCGTAGCCGGTGGTGCCGTTGATCTGGCCGGCGAAGAACAGTCCGGCCACCGCCTTGGTTTCCAGCGACACCTTCAGCCCGCGCGGGTCGAAATAGTCGTACTCGATGGCATAGCCCGGGCGGGTGATATGCGCCTGCTCGAAGCCCTTGATCGAACGCACCAGTTCGAGTTGCACGTCGAACGGCAATGACGTCGAGATGCCGTTCGGATAGATCTCGAAGGTATCGAGCCCCTCGGGCTCGATGAATATCTGGTGCGAGGCCTTGTCGGCGAAACGCGTCACCTTGTCTTCGATGCTCGGGCAGTAGCGCGGGCCGACGCCTTCGATCACGCCGGTGAACATCGGCGAGCGGTCGAGGCCGGCGCGGATGATGTCGTGCGTGCGCTCCGAGGTGTGGGTGATGTGGCAGCTCACCTGGCGCGGATGTTCGCTGCCATCGGCGATGAAGCTGAAACTGGGAATGGGGTCGTCGCCGGGCTGTTCGGCGAGACCGGTGTAGTCGATGCTGCGGCCATCGATACGCGGCGGCGTGCCGGTCTTGAGCCGGTCGACCACGAACGGGCCGTCGCGCAGTCGCTCGGCCAGTCGGGTAGCCGGCGGATCGCCAGCGCGCCCGCCGGGATGGTTGGACAGCCCGACATGGATGCGCCCGGCGAGGAAGGTGCCGGCGGTCAGCACCACCGCCGGCGCCTCGAAGCGCAAGCCGCTGTGGGTCAGCACGCCGGTGACGCGCTCGCCGTCGATCAGGATGTCGTCGACCGCCTGCTGGAACAACGAGAGGTTCGCCTGCGCCTCGACCGCGGCGCGGATCGCCGCCTTGTACAGCACGCGATCGGCCTGGCAGCGGGTGGCACGCACCGCTGGCCCCTTGGAGGCATTGAGCGTGCGCCACTGGATACCGGCGCGGTCGGCAGCGCGCGCCATGATGCCGCCGAGCGCGTCGATCTCCTTGACCAGATGGCCCTTGCCGATGCCGCCGATCGCCGGGTTGCAGCTCATCTGCCCGACGGTCTCGATGCTGTGCGTCAGCAGCAGGGTGCGGGCACCGCTGCGCGCGGCCGCGAGCGCGGCTTCGGTACCGGCGTGGCCGCCGCCGACAACGATGACATCGAAGCGATAGTAGGACTGGCTCATGGGCGGTCAGAATCGGAGCGGTGCCGCGGCACCGGGTTGGCACGCTTCCTGCGTGGCATTGCTGTGCATCCTCCGTGGTCACACGCCGGGGGGCGTCGACACCGTCGCAGGACGGTTCGGGGCTGCGGTCCGGGTGCAGGGTCGGGGGCTCCCGGGGGGGAGCCCCCGGTCCGATCGGGGCGCTTAGGATACTCCCGTCATTGCCGGCACGGCGGGACTGCGCTGCGGCAGAAAGCGACGCAGCAGGTCAACTCCCGCTCAGGGCTCGATCCCGTCGCGGCTGCGCGGCGATCGCTCGGCGCGCTCACTGTCCGTCTCGCGACGGGGCATCGGCTGGCTCGGCGGCGGCGCACTGGGTGGCTGCATCGGCGGCGGCGATGGCCGCTGCCACTGTCGCGGCGGCGCTTGGGCATCGACCCGCGCGCGCGGCTGCACCGGCAAGGTGGCGCGCTCGGGCTGGCGCGGCCGGGCATAGCCGGCTTCCGGCATCAGTGGACGCGGCGGCGGACGTGACGGTGGCGCTTCCCGCACCGGTGGCAGGCGCTCGGCGTAGGGCGCGCGCGGCTCGCGCCGATACTCGCCGTCGTAACGCATCGGCAGCGGTCGCCGCGGCAACGGCCGGGTCGGCGCAGGTTCGGTATTGCGCGGCGCGACCGGTGGCGGCGCATCGTAAGTGCGTGCGCGATCGCGGCGCGGGCGGTCGCGTCGGTCATGGTGGTGGTGGCGGTCATGCCACCCCCAGCGACCGTAGTACCAGGACGGCGCAATCGAAAAACTCCAGCCGCCGTACCAGTTGTTCCAGCTCGGTGCGAACGGACTCCAGTGCGAGTAGCCGCGATAGCGCCAGCAGTCGCCATAGAAACCACAGCGATAGCGATCCATGCGCCAGAACCCGTAGCTGCTCCAGCTGTCGAGGTAGCGGTACTCGACCTCGGGCGCACCGTAGTAGTAGTCGCCGTACTGGTTGTCGGCGGCGACGTAGTAATCGCCGTCGCGGTACACCGCGCGCTGTTCGCCGTAGTACGGCCCGTAACTGGCGCAACCGGCGAGCAGCAGCACCAGCAGGCTGGCAAGACGCAGAGGCAGGCGGTTCATGGGCAGGCTCCCGGGAGTGATTGCAGTCTTGGCGTCGCGCGGTGAATCGGTGCTTAAGCAAGGCGCACGGTCGTGAGCGTCGACACGATCCGGTGCCAAGAGCCGATGCTATCGTGCGCGACCTCCCGCCATGGATGCGCGCCCCATGTCTATGCACCAGGCCTCCGGCCGCTGGCAACTCGGACTGGCGCTGGCCCTGGTCACCGCGGCTTGCTGGGCGACGCTGCCGCTGGCGCTGAAGATCACCCTAGAACAGCTCGACGTCTACACGCTCACCTGGTTCCGCTTCCTGCTCGCCGCGGGAATCATGGGCGCTTGGCTCGCTGCCCGCGGCGGCCTCGGCGGCTTTGCCCGGCTCGACCGGCAGCGCTGGTGGTGGCTGGGCGCGGCGGCGCTGCTGCTGATCGGCAACTACGTGCTGTACCTGCTCGGCGTGCAGCACACCACGCCGGCCAATGCGCAGCTGCTGATCCAGCTGGCGCCGCTGCTGATGGCGCTGGGCGGGATCGTGGTATTCGGCGAACACTTCAGCCGCTGGCAGTGGCTGGGCCTGGCCCTGATCGCGATCGGGCTGGGCCTGTTCTTCAGTGACCAGTTGCGCGCCGCGGCGCAGGCCGCCGGCTATGTCGGCGGCTCGTTGCTGGTGATATTGGCGGCGGTGGTCTGGGCCGGCTATGCGCTGATCCAGAAGCAGCTGCTGCTGCGGCTGTCGTCGCCGGCGATCCTGTTGTTCATTTACATCAGCGCCAGCGTCGTGCTGTTGCCGCTGGCGGCGCCACGGGCGCTGCTGGCGCTCGACGGCCTGCATTGGGCGCTGCTGCTGTACTGCGCGCTCAACACCCTGGTCGCTTACGGCGCTTTTGCCGAGGCACTGGCGCACTGGGAGGCCTCGCGGGTCTCGGCGATCCTCGCCACCACGCCGCTGCTGTGCCTGGCCTCCGGCGCGATCGTGCATGCGTGGTGGCCCAGCGTGCTGGCGCCGGAGCGGGTCAGCGCGATCGGCTTTGGCGGTGCCGCGCTGGTGGTGCTGGGCTCGACGCTGTCGAGCTTGATGGGACGGCGTCGCGCCAGCGCCTGATCAGGGCCGGTGTTCGCGGGCAAGGTAATCGCTGCTGCGCATTTCGATCAGCCGCGAGGCGGTGCGCTCGAACTCGCGCTGTAGACGCTCGCCGGCATACAGGGCGGTCGGCTCGGCCGCGGCTGACAACAGCAGGTTGACGTTGCGGTCGTAGAACTCGTCGACCAGATGCACGAAGCGCCGTGCCGCATCGCTGTCGTGGCCGCCGAACTGAGGCACGTTGGACAGCAGCACGGTGTGGAAGTCGCGGGCGATCTCGATGTAGTCGGCGGCCGCGCGCGGCCCCTCGCAGAGCTCGGCGAACTCGAACCAGATCACGCCTTCGGCCATCGCCTTCACCGCCAGCGCGCGGCCGTTGATGGTGAGCGGCCCCGACTCCGCCACGCAGTCGGCGGACAGGCGCCGGTAATGGCCATCGAGTTGCGCTTCGGCCGCCGCGCCCAAGGGCGTCGCATAGGTACTGGCCTGGGTCAGCTGGCGCAGGCGGTAATCCTGTGCACTGTCGAGCTTGAGCACGCGGCAGTGTCGCTCCAGCAAAGCGATCGCCGGCAGGAAGCGCGCCCGCTGCAAGCCGTCGCGATACAGGCCGGACGGCTCGATGTTGGAAGTCGTGACCAGCACCACGCCGCGCGCAAACAGGCCATCGAGCAGGCGCCCGAGAATCATCGCGTCGGCGATGTCGCTGACGAAGAACTCGTCGAGCACCAGCAGCCGCAGTTCGTCGGCCAGTTGCGTCGCCAGCACCGCCACGGTGTCCGCGGTGTCCGGTAGTTGCCTGAGCCGCGCGTGCACTTCGACCATGAAGCGGTGGAAGTGCCAGCGCCGCTTCGGCGCCAACGCCTGTTCGAACAACAGGTCGGTCAGGAAGGTCTTGCCGCGTCCGACGCTGCCCCACAGGTAGAGGCCAGTGACCGCTGCCGGCCTGCGCCAGCCGAGCCGCGCCAGCAATCCATCCGGCGGCGTGGCCAAGCCCGTGCAGATCCGGTCGAGTTCGGCCACCGCTGGCTGCTGCGCTGGATCGGCCTGCCAGCGGCCTTCGGCGACGCCGGCGGCATAGCGCTGCGAGGGCAGCACCGCTGCGCTCAGCCGCGCAAGGGCGGCAGGTTCCTGCGCACGCCGCTCTTGATGGCGCCGCGCAGGTCGAGCAGACGGCGATGGAAGAAGTGCCCGGTTTCGGGCATGCGCACGATCTGCGGCGCCGGCGACTGCGCTTCGGCCCAGGCATAGACCGCGTTGGCGTCGACGATCTCATCGGCATCGCCCTGCACCAGCAGCCACGGACAGGTCGGCGGCAGCACGCCATCGAAACTGCGCAGGCCGACCGGCGGCGCGATGCTGATCATCTGCCGCACGGGAAGCTGTCGCGCGGCCAGAAGGGCCACCCAGCTGCCAAACGAAAAACCGGCCAGCCACAGCGCATCATCCGGTCGGCTGCGGCGGATCCACTCGCCGACCGCCAGCGCATCCAAGGTCTCGCCACGTCCGTTGTCGAAGCTGCCCTCGGACTGACCGACCCCTCGGAAGTTGAAGCGCACGGTGGCCAGACCGAGCTCGTTCAAGGCCCGCGCGGTCATGGTCACGACCTTGTTGTGCAGGCTGCCGCCATCGGGCGGATTGGGATGGCAGATCAGGGCCACGCCGGCGCGCGCGTCGGCGGGCTCGGGCAGGTCGACGGCGACCTCCAACGCACCGGCCGGACCCGGCAGCAGCAGGCTGGCGGACTCGGCGGGAAATTCGGGCAGGGGGGATTGGGGGGTGTTCATGCGCTGATCATGCCACTCCCGGCCGTGCGGCACAGGTGCCGGGCCCACGCAAAAACGCCGCCCGGAGGCGGCGTTGTCGCGGCACAGGCCGGCTTACTTGAGGTTGTCGACCATCCACTGCACGGTGGCGATCACCTGCTCGTCCGACAGCGACGGATTGCCGCCGCGTGCCGGCATCAGGCCGGCCGAGCCCTGGAAGCCCTCGATGGCGTGGCGGTTGAGCGTTTCCATGCCCTGGCCGATGCGCGCCGCCCAGGCCGCCTTTTCGAGCTTGGGCGCGCCGCCCGCACCAGCGGTGTGGCAGGCGCCGCACAGCGCTTGGTAGATCTCGCCGCCGTCAAGGGTGCCGCCGTAGGCGACCTGGCCCTTGGCTGCTTCGGCCGCGGCCGCCTTGGCCGCCGCCGCGGCTGCCGCACCGGTGGCGCCGGCATAGACCGCGCCGACCGGGCGGATGCGCTCGAGCGTCGCGGCCTGCGCGGAGGCGCTGGGCTCGACTTCGATCCGGCTGTTGAAGAACAGACCCAGCAGGATCAGGCCCACGGTCACCGCCACCAGAAAGGCGATCACCTGCGAGAAATGCTTGAGGAAGACCAGATCGTAATTGCGCACGGTCGCACCAAGGCAGCGGGCAGCGGGCCCGGATAAGGCTGGCGATTATATCGGCGCGGGCGCCACCACGAAAGGCGGCCGTTGCCGCGACGCCGACGGCGCGACGCTGATCTACACTCGGGCCATGCCTTCCCTCGCCGTCGCCCTGCGCCTGCTCGCGTTCGGACTGCTGTACGTCGCCGGCGACCTGCTCGGAGAACATCTCCTGCTCGGCCCCGACCAGATCACCCTGGTGTGGATGCCGGCGGGCATCGCCTTCGCCGCGCTGGTGCTGTACGGGCGGCGCTATTGGCCCTTCATTCCAGTCGCCGAGGTGATCGCACAGATCCCGGAGCCGGCCAACTTCGTCACGGTAACCGTCATCGCCAACACCGTCGCCGCGTTGGCCGGAGCCTGGACGGTGCAACGGCTGGCCGATGTCGACGATGAGCGCTTCGTCACCCGCTCCGGCTTCGTGCTGGTGGTCGGCGCTGCGGTACTGGCCGCGGTCAGCGCCGTCATCGGCGTCAGCGGCCTGGTCGGCATCGGGCTGATTCCGGGCGAGCTGTATGCCGACGCCCTGCTCAAGTGGCTGGTCGCCAACTTCTTCGGCGTGGTGCTGGTCAGCCCGGCGGTAGTGCTATTGGCGCAGCTGCGCCGGTTCCGTCGCGCCGATGGCGACGGCGAATGGCCCAGTCGCGCCGAGCATTGGCTGTGGGCGGCGTTGCTGGTGGCGGCACTGGCCTTGCTGGCGCGCGCCGATCGCACCACCTCGGACTACGTGCTCGGCCTGACCAGCCTGCCGCTGGCGCTGCTGATCTGGAGCGCGCTGCGCTTCTCGCCCTGGCTCACGGCGCTGGCCAGCTTCGCGGTCGGCATGGGCCTGACCATGCTCGCCGGCTTCGGCCTCGCCGGCTTCACCCGCCCCGAGTCGATGACCGATGCGGTGATCCTGATCGGCTTCCTCAGCGTGATGGTGCTGGTGCCGCTGGTACTGGGCGGCGCCACCAACCAGAACCGCCTCGCCACGCGTCGTCTGCTGCGCCAGGCGCGCAGCGACGATCTGACCGGCCTGCCCAACCGCAGCGGCTTCGAGATCGCGATGCAGGCGCACAGCCGCGCGCATGTCGGCCAGCCGCTGGCCCTGCTCTACCTCGACCTCGACAACTTCAAGCTGGTCAACGACAACGCCGGCCATGCCGCCGGCGATACCCTGCTGCAACAGCTGGTCGGCCTGCTGCAAGCGGAGATTCCCGCGTCCGCGATCCTGGCCCGGCTCGGCGGCGACGAGTTCGCCCTGGTGGTCGCCGACGCGCCGACGGCACCCGCGGTGGAACTGGCGCAGCGGCTGCGCACCGCTATCGCCGGATTCCGCTTCCCGCATGGCGGGCATCTGTTCTCCACCAGCACCAGCATCGGGTTGGCGCCGTTCGTCGGTGGCAGCGACGATTACGCGCACCTGCTGGCGCAGGCCGATGCCGCCTGCTTCACTGCCAAGGAGCTGGGCGGCAATCGGGTGCAAGTGGCCTCGGCCGACGCCAGTGAAGTGGTCGCGCGCACGGAGGCGATGCACTGGGCGGTGCGCCTACGCGAGGGCATGGAGCAGGACCGCTTCCGCCTCTTCTGCCAGTCGATCGCCCCGCTGCACCAGGATGGCGAGCACGGCCGGCATTTCGAAGTGCTGCTGCGCCTGTACGACCCGCAGCGCGATCGCCTGCTGCCGCCGGGACAGTTCGTGCCGGCAGCGGAGCGCTTCCGCATGGGCCCGCAACTCGACCGCCACGTCATCGACCGGACCCTGCGCTGGTTGGAGCTGCGTCCGGAGTGGTTGGCCGAGGTCGGCGTGTGCAGCATCAACCTGTGCGCCGCCTCGGTCGAGGACGAGGACTTCGTCGACTACCTGCACGCGCGGCTGAAGGCCAGTCCGGTGCCGGAGGAGCGGCTGTGCTTCGAGATCACCGAGACCAGCGCGGTGCGCGACCTCGGCGAGGCACAGCGCTTCATCGATGGCGTGCGCGGTCTCGGCTGCCGCTTGGCGCTGGACGACTTCGGCGCCGGCTTCTGCTCCTTCGCCTATCTCGACAGCCTTGACGTCGATTACTTCAAGATCGACGGCAGCTTCGTGCGCAAGATCGAAAGCTCGCCACTGTCGCTTTCGATCGTGCGCGCCATCACCGACATCGCTCACAACATCGGCAAGCGAACAGTGGCCGAGTTCGTCGAGACCGACAGCATCCGCGCTCGCCTGACCGAGCTTGGCGTCGATTACGCACAGGGCTATGCGCTGGATGCGCCGATGCCGATCGAGGACTACTTCGGCAAGCCCTTCCCCCGCGTCGCGCGCTGAGCGGCGGCGTTCGGCCGCGCGCGCAAGACTGGAACGAGAATGGCCGCCTCGCGGCGGCCATCGTCATCGCGCTCGGCGAGCGATCAGAACTCCTGCCAGTGACTGTCGTCGGCCACGCCCGGGCCGGGCCGGGCCGCCGGCTTCGCCGGAGCTGAGGGTGCCGGCTTGGCCGCACGCGGCGGCGCGGCGGCCGCCTTCTTCGCCGGCACGGCGGCGGCCGGCTTGGCCGCCCTGGACTTGGCTGGCGCCTTGCTGCGCGCCTCCGCGGCCGCGGCTTCGGCGGCTGCACTCATGCGGAACGCGGCCACCGCGTCCGCCAGCCCTTCGGCCTGCTCTTCCATCGATCGCGCGGCAGCCGTGGCCTCCTCGACCAACGCGGCATTCTGCTGCGTCACTTCGTCCATGTGGGTGACGGTCTGGTTGACCTGCTGAATGCCCGAACTCTGCTCGGCCGACGCCGCGGCGATTTCGCTCATGATGTCGGTGACGCGCTTCACCGAGTTGACGATTTCGTCCATGGTCTTGCCGGCCTGGCCGACCAGCTGCGCGCCGCCGTCGATCTTCTTCACCGAATCGTTGATCAGGTGCTTGATCTCCTTGGCGGCGTCGGCGCTGCGCTGTGCCAGCGAACGCACTTCCGAGGCGACCACCGCGAAGCCGCGGCCCTGCTCGCCTGCACGCGCCGCCTCGACCGCCGCGTTGAGCGCGAGGATGTTGGTCTGGAAGGCGATGCCGTCGATCACCGAGATGATGTCGACGATCTTGCGCGAGGCGGTGTTGATGTCGCTCATGGTGTGCACCACTTTGCCGACCACCTCGCCACCCTTGACCGCGACCTCGGAGGCGCCCAGCGCCAGCTGGTTGGCCTGGTGCGCGTTGCTGGCGTTCTGCTGCACGGTGGAGGTGAGCTCTTCCATCGACGAGGCGGTCTCTTCCAGCGCCGCCGCCTGCTGCTCGGTGCGGTGCGAGAGATCGGCATTGCCGGCAGCGATCTCGCGCGCGGCGACATTGATCGCCTCGGTGGTGTGCTTGATGCCAGTGACGATGCGCGTCAGCTGATCGACGGTGGCATTGGCATCGTCGCGCATCTTGCCGAACACGCCCTGGAACTCGGTCTCGATGCGCTGTGTGAGATCACCCTTGGCCAACGCCGCCAGCACCCGCTGCACCTCGCTGATGCTGGCGCGATTGGTCTCGACCATGCGGTTGATGCCGTCCGCCGCGACCAGGAAGAAGCCCTGCTTGCCCTCGGAGGGAATACGCTTGTCGAGATCGCCGGCGCTGGCCGCCGCGATGACCTCGGATATCTCCGACTCGGCGGCGATCTCCGCGGTGCGCTCGCGCCATTCGGCGACCAGACCGAGGCGCTGGCCGTCGTCGTCCATCACCGGCGACACCGCCACCGCGAAGGTGGCATCGCCGATCTGCAGCTGGTCGCTGCGGGTGTCGTTGAGCGCGGCCAGCAGCCGCGCCATCTGCTCGGGCTCGGCGTAGAACGCGTCCAGGCGCGTGCCCTGCGGGCGTGCCGGGTCGAAGCCGGGAATGCGCTCGGCCAGGGCCTGCGCCTGCGGCTGCAGCAGCTCGGCCACGGCGTCGTTGCCGTAGATCAGGTTGAGCTCGGCGTCGGCAATCATCACGCCGGTGCTGGATTCATCGAGCGCGTTGCGGATGCGCAGGTTCTCCGAGGCGATCTTGGCATCGCGCTCGATGCGCTCGCGCAAATCGCTCTGCATGCGCAGCATGGCCTTGAGCAGGTCGCCGATTTCGTCGCCGCTCTTGATCACGATCTCGCCGTCGAGCTTGCCGCCGGCGATCTCGTTGGCCACCCGCACCGCATCGTTGACGCCGCGGCTGATCACCCGCGCGATCAACCACGCCAGCAGCAGGCCGATGGCGAAGCAGACCGCCACCATCACCAGGATCAGGTTGCGCGAGCCGCGGTAGGTGGCTGCGGCCTCCTCGCGCGCGGTCGCGGTTCCCGCCCGCGTCTCGTCGGCTCGTTGCTTGGCCTCGCGGGCGCCACCGACGTTGAACTCCACCAGCGCGTCAAACTGCGCCAGCATGGTCTGGAACTTGATGTCGGCATCGCCCAGGTGCATGTCGATGGCGTCGTCCTCGAGATCCATGTCGAGGATCTCGCGCACCATCGCCGAGGTTTCCTTGAAGTCGTTCCAGGTGTCGATGACCCGCTGGATCAGCTCGCCCTCGGTGGGACTGGTGACCAGAGTGTCCTTGTAGACCTGCAGATTGTCGCTGATATCCGCTTCGAGCTGCTCGATATCGAAGCGCGCGGCCTCCTTGACGTCGGCACTGGCGCGCGAGAGCAGGCGGTATTCCTGGTTGCGCAGCTC
>DASUOA010000469.1:0-3348 GCA_036276895.1 Arenimonas sp.
TATTGCTGCCGACCACATTGCCCATGGCGAGGTCGGTCTGCCCACTCAGCGCACCCTTGATCGACACCGCCAATTCCGGCGCGCTGGTGCCGAAGGCGACCACGGTCAGGCCGACCACCAGCGGCGGGATGCCGGCGCGCAAGGAGAGTCGCGAAGCGCCGCGCACCAGGATTTCGGCACCGGCGATCAGCAGGATCAGGCCTGCAACGAAAAGGAGAAGGATCATGGATCAGAGCATGCCGCGTTCGCGGGCCACGCGTTCGCGTTCGACACGCATGATGTAACGCTGGATCAGATTCTGCATGCCCATCGGCATGCCCTGCCACTCGCAGCCCGCGTGGTGCATGGGCATGGCGTGCAGGCCGTGGTATTCGCCGACGTGACGCACCAGCAGCGGCGCCTCGACCAGGCCGGTCTTGGGCAGCGACAGGCGGCAGTTGGGAAATACCGTGCCGGCCTGGAACACATCGTCGGAACCCTGCGGCACGCGCACGGCGACACCGCCGGTGCTGAGGTCGATGATCGGCGTCTGCACCCGTCGCGTCGAGTTTGCCGATTCGCCGGGCAAGGCCAGATCGCAGTACAGCGCGTCGTGCGCCGGTGCGAGCAGGCGGAAGAACTCGCGCCGCTGCAGGTAAACCAGATGTTTAGGCAGGGCTACGCGGAACACCGGGGGCGTCAGGCTGCGATCGAGCTTCAGCGGGCCGAGGTCGAAGCGCACTTCGATCCGCTCCAGGCTGCCGGCGCAATGCAGCCCGGGGCTGGCCAGCACGGCCTGGTTGATGCTGTCATCGGCACTGGTGTCGAGCAGCAGCTGCCCGTTGCTCTCATCGATGCCGAGGATGGTGCTGAGCAGTACCACCGAGCCATCCGCATGCAGCAGCGACATCAACGCGTGGGCGCTGATCAGCCGCTGCAGCAGGTGCCGGATCTCGAGAGGATCCCGCACCTCGTAGCGTGTCGCTGGCTGGTTGATCAGGTGCTCGCTCATCGGGGCTGGCGGCGCAGGCAGGGTGTGGCGTCAAGCATAGCGGCAAGGCGCGGCCGGGCAGAAGCGCCGGCCGCGCCAGGGTGACTCAACGTGTGCGGCCGCTCTCGGAGGCGGCACGCGGTGCGGAAGCCGCCGGCTTGCGCGCGGCAGCATGCGCATGGCGCTCGCCCGGGCCGGTGTGCCCACGGCGCGCGTGGCGCGGCGGTGCATTGCGGCGCGGCGCGCTGTCGCCGCCGGGGCGGCCACGCGGGGCGGTGTCATTGCCCATGCGCAGCGGTTGGCTCGGCGCGAAACCATCCACCGCGACGATCTCGATATCGGCCTTGAGCAGGCGCTGGATCGCGCGCAGGTTGCCGGCGTCATCGGCGCAGACCAGCGACACCGCTTCACCGGTGGCGCCGGCGCGGCCGGTGCGGCCGATGCGGTGCACGTAATCTTCGGCAACCATCGGCAGGTCATAGTTGACCACCATCGGCAGCTGCGGGATGTCGAGGCCGCGGGCAGCGACGTCGGTTGCCACCAGCACCCGAACGTCGCCCGACTTGAAGTCGTTGAGCGCTTTCTGGCGCGCGCTCTGGCTCTTGTTGCCATGGATCGCAGCGGAGCTGATGCCGGCCTTCTCCAGTTGCTCGGAGAGGCGGTTGCAGCCGTGCTTGGTGCGGCCGAAGACCAGGATCTGCTCCTTCCAACGCTCCGACAGCAGCTGCACCAGCAGGTCGCGCTTGCGGCCGGCGTCGACCGGATGCACGCGATGGCTGACGGTGTTGGCGACGGCATTGCGCACGGTCACCTGCACTTCGATCGGGTCGCGCAGCATGTCCATCGCCAGCTTCTTGATCGCGTCCTCGAAGGTCGCCGAGAACAGCAGGGTCTGCCGACGCGAGGGAATCTTCGCCAGCACGCGCTTGATCGAGGGCAGGAAACCCATGTCGAGCATGCGGTCGGCTTCGTCCAGCACCAGCACTTCGACGTGCGAGAGGTCGACGCTGCGGCGCTCGAGGTGGTCGATCAGGCGGCCCGGGCAGGCGACCAGGATGTCGACGCCGCGACGCAGGGCGTCGACCTGCGGCTGCATGCCGACGCCGCCGAAAATGGCGCTGGTCGACAGGCGGAGGTGCTTGCCGTAGCTGCGCAGGCTGTCGTGCACCTGCACCGCGAGTTCGCGGGTCGGGGTCAGCACCAGCGCGCGCGGACGGCGCGGGCCTTGGGCGCTGTTGCCGCCGGCGAGCCGCTGCAGCAGCGGCAGCGCGAAGGCGGCGGTCTTGCCGGTGCCGGTCTGGGCGCCGCCCATCAGGTCGCGGCCCGAGAGGATGGCGGGGATGGCTTCGGCCTGGATCGGCGTCGGCTGGGTGTAGCCGGCGTCGGACAGGGCGCGCAGCAGCTCGGGCTTGAGCCCGAGGGATTCAAAGGACATGGATGTCTCCGTGGTGACCCGGAGCGTTCCCTGGAACCGCGCTGCGAGCGATACAACTATTTGACGGCCGGACCGAATGGCCTGCCGGGTTTGCGCAGCGAAAGGCGTGCGGGTGGGGCCATGCCGTGGCGCGAACGAATCGGGCCAGGCAGCGGGCGCACCGGGGGAAAACGGACCGCCGTGCGACAAACCCGGCGGACTCTACGCGAAATCGGCCGCGCAAGCCACTGATTTTTCGAGACGGCTGTGCCCGGGTTCAGTTCCGCTGCGGGCTCAGGCGTCCTTGTTGTGGCGACGCATCACGCGCTGCTGCTCGCGCTGCCAATCGCGATCCTTGCTCGCCTGGCGCTTGTCATGGCTCTGCTTGCCCTTGGCCAGGGCCAGTTCCAGCTTGACCTTGTTGCCCTTCCAGTACGCAGCGGTGGGGATCAGCGTGTAGCCGTCGCGTTCGATCTTGCCGACCAGCTTGTCGATCTCGTGGCGATGCAGCAGCAGCTTGCGGGTGCGCCGGTCGTCCGCGACGACATGGGTCGAGGCCTGCGACAGCGGCGTGATCTGCGCACCGAACAGGAAAATCTCGCCCTGCTTCACCAGCGCATAGGCATCGCCCATGTTCATCCGCCCGGCGCGGATCGACTTCAGCTCCCAGCCTTGCAGCGAGATACCGGCCTCGAAGCGTTGCTCGAGGTGGTACTCGTGCTTGGCGCTGCGGTTGAGCGCGATGGTCTTGGGTGCGGCGCCGTCCTTGCCGCCTTGGGTATGCTTGTCGTCTTTCTTCTTGGACATGGGGCTTCCTTTGCCGGCATTGTCGCATGCAGGGCGAGCGGGGCAGGAGCTGAAACGATGACGAGCATCCACCGTCACGCGCTGGTGCGTCACTCGGCCCTGCGCATGTTCCGGCTGGTCAATGACGTTGCGACCTATCCGCAACGTTTTCCGTGGT
>DASUOA010000470.1:0-2229 GCA_036276895.1 Arenimonas sp.
CTCCGCCTCACCTCGCAAGGGGAGATCGAGCTGCTCGCCGAACTCGCTCATCCAGCCGATCTGCTTCGCCGGCACGCCTACCATCAGCGCATACGCCGGCACATCCTTGTTGACCACCGCGCCGGCACCGATGAAGGCGAACTCGCCTATCGTTACGCCGCAGACAATGGTGCAGTTGGCGCCCAGCGTCGCGCCGCGCTTGACCAGCGTGTCGCGGTACTGGTCCTTGCGCTCGATCAGCGAACGCGGGTTGTAGACGTTGGTGAACACCATGCTAGGCCCGCAGAAGACGCCCTCTTCAAGCGTCACGTTGTCGTACACCGAGACGTTGTTCTGGATCTTGCAGTGGTCGCCGATCACCACTTTGTTACCGACGAATACGTTCTGCCCCAACGAAACGCCCTTTCCGATACGTGCGCCGGCACAGACATGCACGAAGTGCCAGACGCGCGATCCCTCACCGATCTGTGCGCCCTCGTCGACGATGGCGGAGGGGTGCTGGTAGTGGCTCATGCCTGCGCCCGATTGAGGAAGGGATGGTAGTCGCCAGTCAGTGGCGCGATGGCGGCATTGCGGATGGCCGCGACCGTTTCGATGGCGACTCGATTGGCATCCAGCCCGAAACCACGGCCGGCGAGTATCTCCTCGTAGCTGCGCGTATGCAGGTCGGTGAAGCCGCCGGAGAACTCGATCTCCTCGCCGTCGACGGTGATCGAGCGGAAGGTGCGCTGGCCGGCTTCGCGCGGTGCTGACGGCACATCATTGAAGTCGACCGACAGGAACCATCGCACGCGCGCATGCTCGTACTCCAGGTAGCCGGCTGCCTTGGTCGGCTCGGCCAAGTGCACGCGATTGTCCTGCAGCGCGCCGAAGATGAAGTGCAGCATGTCGAAGAAATGCACGCCGATATTGGTGGCGATGCCGCCGGACTTGGCGAGGTCGCCCTTCCAGCTGCGCAGGTACCAGTTGCCACGCGAGGTGATGTAGGTGAGGTCGACCTCGTGCTTTCGATCCCGGCTGCCAGCCGCAACCTTTTCACGCAACGCGATGATCGCCGGGTGCAGGCGCAGTTGCAGGATGGTGTTGATGTGCTGGCCGCTGTCACGCTCGATCTCGGCAAGACCGTCGATGTTCCAAGGGTTCAGTACCAGCGGCTTTTCGCAGATGGCATCGGCTCCCGAGCGCAACGCGAAACGCATATGCGCGTCATGCAGGTAATTCGGCGAGCAGATCGAGACGTAATCGATGGCACGACCGCCATTGACACGACAGCGCTTGTCGATATGACGGTCGAAGCGCTCGAACTCGGTGAAAAAGTCGGCGTCCGGGAAGTAGCTGTCGATCACGCCGACCGAGTCGTTGGGATCGAAGGCTGCCACCAGCGCACCGCCGGTGGCCTTGATGGCCTGCATGTGCCGCGGGGCGATGTAGCCGGCGGCACCGATTAGGGCAAACTTGCTCATGCGAGGGTCTCGTGCTGATTCAAAGTCGGGCGTCGACGCGATCCGGCGGGAACAACCCCTTGATGTCGTAAACCACGGCGCGCCCATTCGCCAGTGCGCGCAGTCCTTCCGCACCCATCTCGCGATACTGATCGTGCGCCACCGCCAGCACCACCGCATCGTAGGCGCCGTTTTCCGGCGCGCCGGCCAGCACCTCGATGCCGCATTCGTGCCGCGCCTCCTCCGGATCGACCCACGGGTCGTGCACGTCGACCACCGAACCGAACTCGCGCAGCTCCTGCACCAGCTCGACCACGCGCGTATTGCGCAGATCCGGGCAGTTCTCCTTGAAGGTCAGCCCCAGCACCAGCACCCGCGCCCCTTTTACCGGGATTCCCTTCTGGATCATCAGCTTGATGATCTCGGCCGCCACATGCGTGCCCATTGCATCGTTGATACGCCGGCAGGCAAGCAGGATGTCCGGGTAGTAGCCAACCGACTGCGCCTTCTGGATCAGGTAGTACGGGTCGACGCCGATGCAGTGGCCGCCGACCAGGCCGGGCTTGAACGGTAGGAAGTTCCACTTGGTGCCGGCGGCGGCGAGCACATCCTGGGTGTCGATGCCGAGGCGGTGGAAGATCAGGGCGAACTCGTTGACCAGGGCGATGTTGACGTCGCGCTGGGGGTTCTCGATCACTTTCGAGGCTTCGGCGACCTTGATGCTCGGCGCCTTGTGCGTGCCGGCGGTGATGATGCGGCGGTACAGGGCGTCGACGAAGTCGGCGGT
>DASUOA010000471.1:0-4011 GCA_036276895.1 Arenimonas sp.
CCAACAGATCGGCCGGCGCGGCGTAACCGTCGATGTTGCGGCCGGTGTCGAGTGCTTCCTGCAGGAAGGCGAGGGCAGGGCTGTCGCCGGCATCGGCGCCGGGCAGGCGATGCGCGGCGTGGATATCAGCCAGAACGCGCAACGCGGCGATGGCGTTGTAGGCATCATCCTGACGGCGTGCCAGTGACAGTGCCTGCTGCGCCGCGGCCAAGGCTTGGTCAATGCGACCCAGATGCGCCAAGGCCTGCGCGCAGCCGCGGCTGGCGATGGTCTGAAGGTCGGCCTGCGCCAAGGCGTCGGCGCGCTGGCCGAGCCGCTCGAAACTGGCCAATGCCGCCTGGGGACGACCGCAGTCGAGCTCGACATCACCGAGATAGTTCAAGGCCAAGGCCACCCAGCGGCTGTCGGGCAACGCGGCCATCGCCTCCAGTGCTTCCTGCAGCAGCGCATGCGCCTGTTCGCTACGGCGCATCTTGCGCAAGGTTTCCGCCATCTCGGTCAGACATGAACCCACCATCGCCGGCCAACCGGCGGCCCGCGCGAGTTCGAGCCCACGCTGCATCCAGTCCAGCGCCGAGGGCAGGTCGTTGATGCGCGTCAGGTCGAAGCCGATGTTGCTCGCGGCGGTGATGGCGCGACGTTTCTGCCCGCTCGCCAAGGCGGATTCGTACATGTGCGTGGCATGCGCCACAGCGGTGCCGATGTCCTGCCGCTTGCTCGCGACCAGGTAGCGGTAGTCATGGATCCAGGTCGCGAGGCCGTCTTCGCAGTCGACGTCGCCACCACCGAAGCGATCGCCCCACGCCTGCTGTGCAGCCGCCAGGTCTGAAAACACGGACGAACGCGCGAGACCGGCTAGCGCCAGCGAGCTGCGCAGCGCATCGCCGACGTGGCTTGCCGACGCGGCCGCCCGTCGCAACGCTGCGTCGCGACTTTCGTGATCACCGCGGTCGGCAGCTACCCATGCATGCAGCCAGTGCGCGTCGGCCTGCCCGATGCCATCGCCGAGCGCAGCGAAGGACCGGCTGGCGCTGTCAATGTAAGCCTGTGCCGCCTCGAGATCAGCAAACAGCCATGCTGCTTCGGCCATGACCAGATCCAGCCGCGCCAAGCCTGCGGCCCGCTGATGTGGCGGAATCGCGTTCTCTTCCAGCGCGGTGCGGGCGAGCTCGACCAGCTCGATCGCTTGCTGGGTATCGCGTTGCCGCAGGTGCCAGGCCAGGCGCAACAGCAGCGCGCTACGCTCGGTCGGGTTGTCCGCGGCCCCGGCCAGCGAGCATTGCCACGATGTGATCTCGTGCTCGTCGGCGAAAAATCGCATACGCGACTCAGTGCTCCAGCGGCCGCGGTCGGATGTCAGTCATGGCCATTCTCGCGCTGCGCCATCAGCCAATCCGTGACCGCTTCGGCTGGCAGCGGTTTGCTGTAGTGATAGCCCTGGCAGTAATGGCAGCCCAACGCGGCGAGCTGGTCGGCATGCGCCTGCGTCTCGACGCCCTCGGCGACCACCGACAGATTGAAGCTGCGCGCCAACGCGATGATGGCGCGGGTGATCGCTGCATCGCCGGCGTCCTCGATGAAATGGCGGACGAACACCTGGTCGATCTTCAGCACGTCCAGCGGGTAGCGCTTGAGGTAGGCGAGGCTGGAGTACCCGGTGCCGAAGTCATCCATCGCCAGCGCCACGCCCTCGGCTTTGAGCGCCTTGAGGATGCGCAGCACGCGCTCGGCGCTCTGCATGGCAATCGACTCGGTAATCTCCAACTCGAGCGCGCTGGGTGGCAGGCGGGTGCGCGACAGGGTTTCGCAGACCAGATTCGGCAACTCGTCGTCCTCGAACTGGCGCGAGGAGAGATTGACCGCGATGCGCATCGGCCCGAAGCCGGCATCCAGCCACTCTTTCATCTGCCGGCAGGCGACATCCAGCACCCAGGCGCCGATCGGCACGATCAAGCCGCTGTCCTCGGCAATCGGGATGAACTCCGCCGGCGACACGAAGCCCAACGAGGGATGCTCCCAGCGCAGCAAGGCCTCGAAGCCCACCACGCGCTCGTCTTCGGCCGACACTTGTGGTTGGTAGCACAGGCTGAACTGCTGTTTCTCCAACGCCACGTGCATGGCCTGCAGCAGCTGCATTCGACGGCCGATGCGGGCGCCGGTCTCCTTGCAGAAGAACGCCACGCTGCCGCCGGGTACCGGCTCGGGCTCTGCGGCCTCGGCGTTCTGCATCAGCATGGCGGCGGTCTCGCCGTCCTGCGGGAACATCGCCACGCCGGCCGCTGGCAGGAAGTAGTGGTCGGTGCCATCTAGCGTTACCGCCGCGACCAGATCCGCCAGCAGGCTGCGCACGAGGTTCTCGGCCACTGCCTCGCTGCCGGCCGCATGTACCAGCACCGCGAAACTGCTGTCACCGATGCGCGCGACGTCGATCTGGCTGCCGCCTTCGCCATGACGCTGGGTCGCGGCGAAGATGCGGTCGGCGAGGACGTGCAGGGCCTCGTCGCAGCGACGGGCACCGTGCGACTGGCGCAGCGCCTGCAGCCCGCCGATGGTGATGCTGGCTACCGCGAGCCGTCCACCGTGGCGCTCGGCCTTGCCGACAGCGATCTCCAGCCGCTCCTCGAAACCGATGCGGTTGGGCAAGTCGGTGACCGGGTCGAACTGGCGCAGGCGTTGCGTCTCCTGGCGCAGGCGGCGGGTTTCTTCCTGGCGGGTGACGGCACGGTTGAGCTGGGTGCGCACCATGTCCAGCAACTCGTCGCGCTGGAAGGGCTTGGTCAGATAGTCATCGGCGCCGAGCTTCATACCCTCGCGGACATCACTGCGGTCAGCCCGGGCGGTCAGAAACACGAAGGGCACGCTGGCGGTGCGCGGATCGCCGCGCAGGGCCGCGAGCAGTCCATGGCCATCGAGCTCGGGCATCATCACATCCGACAGCACCAGCTCGGGGACCGTCTCCTTGGCCATGCGCAGGGCTTCGAGGCCGTTTTCGGCGGAAGTCACCTCGTAGCCTTCGAGACGCAGGGTGCGCACCAGGTTGGTACGGATGGTTGCATCGTCTTCTGCAATCAGGATCTTCATTCGGAGGCCTGTTCGTTACCGATGGGGATATCCACCTTGAAGCAGCTGCCGCGCCCGGGCGCGCTGTCCAAGGTGATGCGGCCGCCGTGCAGGTCGACCGACTGTTTGACGATGGCAAGGCCGAGGCCGGTGCCGGAAATGTTGCCGACGTTGCTGGCGCGGTGGAAGGTCTCGAACAGCTTTTCCTGGTCTTCCAGCGGAATGCCGATGCCCTGGTCCGCGACCTCGAAATGCACGACGCCGCCCGCAATGCGGACCTCGAAGCGCACTTCGCCGCCACTGGGCGAGTACTTGAAGGCGTTCGACAGCAAGTTACCGAGGATGTGCCGAAGCAGGGTGGGGTCCATCCAGTGCTCGCCGGCAGCGTTGGCAAAATCGATGCGCAGGGTAGGGCGGCCATCGCCGCCGTTGCGGGAGCGGGTCACTTCCTCGGCCAGCTCACGACACAGGGCCTCGAGGTCGATTCGCGAAGGCCGGAACTTCAGGCCCTGCGCGTCGGCACGACCGATCAGCAGGATGTTGTCGAGCATCCGCGTCATCCGCTCGACGGAGTCCTCGACCTGCTCGAACAGTTCCGCGAGCTCATTCGGCGGCAGCCGGTCGCTGTAGTGCCGGATCAACTCAACCGACGACAGGATGCCGGCCAGTGGCGTGCGGAATTCATGCGAGGTCATGGAAACGAAGCGCGACTTGAGCTGGTTCAGCTCCTTCTCGCGCTGCAGGTTGCGCTGCATATCCTCTTCGGCACGTTTGCGCTTGCTGATATCGACAAAGGTCCACAAGCTGCTGCGCGGTCCGTTGTCGGCGTCGATCAGCGTGCCCTGCAACTGCACCCACACCGGATGCCCCTGGGCGCAGCGTAACTGCTTTTCGCCCTCGTAGGAGCCGCGCCGGTCGAGGTTGTCGACGACTTCCTCATAGAAGGCCTGC
>DASUOA010000472.1:0-2296 GCA_036276895.1 Arenimonas sp.
GACCTCGGCCTCGACCTGGTCCTCGGTGCAGAAAATGTGGCCATCGTCCTGGGTGAAGCTGCGCACGCGCATGATGCCGTGCAGCGCGCCGGAGGGCTCGTTGCGATGGCAGGCGCCGAATTCGCCATAGCGAATCGGCAGGTCGCGGTAGCTGTGCAGGCCGTGGTTGTAGATCTGCACATGGCCCGGGCAGTTCATCGGCTTGACCGCGTAAGTGCGCTTCTCCGACTCGGTGAAGAACATGTTGTTCTGGTAGTTGTCCCAGTGACCGGACTTCTTCCACAGCGTGACATCGAGAATCTGCGGGCAACGCACTTCCTGGTAACCGCAAGCAAGGTAGACCTTGCGCATGTACTGCTCGACCACCTGCCACAGCGCCCAGCCCTTGGGATGCCAGAACACCATGCCTGGCGCCTCTTCCTGCTGGTGGAACAGGTCGAGGGCCTTGCCGATCTTGCGGTGGTCGCGCTTCTCGGCCTCCTCGAGCTGGTGCAGGTAGGCCTTGAGGTCCTTGTCGTTCAACCAGGCGGTGCCGTAGATACGGCTCAGCATCTGGTTGTTGGAGTCGCCGCGCCAGTAGGCGCCGGCGACCTTCATCAGCTTGAAGGCGCGCAACTTTTCGGTGCCGGGCACGTGCGGGCCGCGGCACAGATCAGTGAACTCGCCCTGCGAATACAGCGACAGGTCTTCGTTGGCCGGGATCGACTCGATGATCTCGGCCTTGAAGTGCTCGCCCAGTCCCTTGAAGAAGGCGACAGCGTCATCGCGCGACTTCACGCTGCGCGAGACCGCATGCGCTTCCTTGACGATCTTCTGCATCTCCTCTTCGATCTTCGGCAGGTCATCGGGCGTGAATGGACGCTCGTAGGCGAAGTCGTAGTAGAAGCCGTTGTCGATCACCGGACCGATGGTGACCTGGGCGCCGGGATACAGGCGCTGCACTGCCTGCGCCAGCAGGTGCGCAGTCGAGTGACGGAGAATCTCCAGCGCATCCGGATGCTTGTCGGTGACGATTTCCAGCGCGGCATCGCGCTCGATGCGATGGCTGGTGTCGACCAGCTTGCCGTCGACTTTGCCGGCCAAAGCGGCCTTGGCAAGGCCGGCGCCGATCGAAGCGGCGACATCGGCGACGGAAACGGGATGCTCGAACGGCCGCTGGCTGCCGTCAGGAAGGGTGATCTGGATCATGGGGCGGATCTCGAAGCTCGGCCCGGCAGGCGGGCAAACAAAAAAGGACGCCAAGCGTCCTCGTACAGGCAAGGCGCTCGCGGGAAATCAGTGCTGGGCGATGGTAGTGCTCATGTCGCACGCTCGACGGCGGTTTCCCGGCGTCACCTTGGTCCTGGCGCGGCCCGATGCCGCATCGCTGCAAAATCTAGGCGCGGCCGCGGCCGCTGTCAAAGCCCGGATGCGAAAACGGCCAAGCCCAAAGGCTCGGCCGTCGCAATCCGGGTACACCCGTAAGGGTGGTGGGCGGTACAGGGTTCGAACCTGTGACCCCTACCATGTCAAGGTAGTGCTCTACCGCTGAGCTAACCGCCCGAAGAGCTGCGCAGTATAGGCGGGTCGACGGCAAAGCTCAAGCCGGGGCCTGCAGCTGGGTGGCCCGCAGGGCGTGGATCTCGTCGCGCAGCCGGGCCGCCTGCTCGAACTCCAGGTTGCGGGCGTGCTGGTACATCTGCGCCTCCAGGGCTTTCAGGCGGGCACCGAACTGCGCCGGCGTCAGCTCGGCGTAGTTCGCCCCTGCCTCGGCCACCTTGCGCCCGCGGCCCTTGCGCTCGGCCGACTCGGGCACGCTACGCATGCCCTCCATCACGTCCAGCACCGCGCGCTGCACCGATTGCGGGACGATGCCGTGCTCGGCGTTGTACTCGAGCTGCTTCTGCCGGCGCCGGTCGGTCTCGTCGATCGCCGTCTTCATCGAATCGGTGATGCGGTCGGCATAGAGGATGGCGCGACCGCGCAGGTTGCGCGCGGCGCGGCCAATGGTCTGGATCAGGGAGCCAGCGGAGCGCAGGAAACCTTCCTTGTCGGCATCCAGGATGGCGACCAGCGACACCTCGGGCATGTCCAGGCCCTCTCGCAACAGGTTGATGCCGACCAGCACGTCGAAGCGGCCGAGGCGCAGGTCGCGGATGATCTCGACGCGTTCGACCGTGTCCACGTCCGAGTGCAGGTAGCGCACGCGCACGCCGTGCTCGGCGAGATAGTCGGTGAGGTCCTCGGCCATGCGCTTGGTCAGCGTGGTGATGAGCACGCGCTCGCCGGCCTCGACGCGCTTGTTCACCTCGGACAG
>DASUOA010000473.1:0-2090 GCA_036276895.1 Arenimonas sp.
CTACCAGGCCGACCAGCAGCTGGTGGAGTCCTTGGCCTCGCAGGCGGCGATCGCGCTATCCAACCGGATGCTCATCAACCAGCTCGAAGAGCTCTTCGAGTCGTTCATCAACCTGATCAACTCGGCGATCGACGAGAAGTCCCCCTATACCGGCGGGCACTGCCAGCGCGTCCCGAGCCTCACCATGATGCTCGCCGAGGCGGTTAACGACACGCGCGAAGGGCCGCTCGCCGACTTCCACATGACGGAGAAGGACCGCTACGAGCTCAAGATCGCGGGCCTCCTGCACGACTGCGGCAAGATCACCACGCCGGTGCACGTGGTCGACAAGGCGACCAAGCTCGAAACGCTGTTCGACCGCATCCACCTGATCGACACCCGCTTCGAGGTGCGCCTGCGCGATGCCGAGATCGCCCACTTGAAGGGCGAGCTCGATGCCGGTGCGTACGCGGCACGGGTGCAGCAGCTGCTGGCCGACCGCGAGTACATCCGCAAACACAACACCGGCGGCGAGTTCATGTCCGATGCCGACATCAACGAGGTCAAACGGATTGCCGAAGACGTTTGGCGCCCGCATGGCGGCGAGGCGCAGCCTTTCCTGTCGGCCAATGAAGTCGAGAACCTCAGCATCCGCCGCGGCACCCTGACCATGGCCGAGCGCGACATCATCAACCACCACATCGTGATGACCATCCGCATGCTCGAGGCCTTGCCCTGGCCGCCGCACCTCAAGCGGGTGCCGGAATTCGCCGGCGGCCACCACGAGCGCATGGACGGCAAGGGCTATCCGCGTGGCCTGACCCGCGAGCAGATGAGCGTGCCGGCACGGGTGATGGGCATCGCCGATATCTTCGAGGCGCTGACCGCCGCCGACCGGCCCTACAAGTCAGGCAAGACGCTGTCGGAGTCCTTGACCATCCTTGGTCGGATGAAGCTCGACAATCACGTCGATGCGGACCTGTTCGAGGTGTTCCTGCGTGAGCGGGTCTACCTCGAGTACGCCAAGCGCTTCCTGCCGCCGGAGCAGATCGACCACATCGACTGGCAGAAGATTCCCGGCATCTCGCCTGAGCTCGCCGCCGAACTCAGTGCCAGCGAACCGGATGTGATGGCACTGATCGGGTCATGAGCGGGCACGCGCCGTCGTACTACGCGGCGAGTGCCAACCCGCAGCCGCCGCGGCCGCCGCTGCGCGGTGAATGCGCGGCCGATGTCTGCATCATCGGCGCTGGATACACCGGCTTGTCTGCCGGGTTGCATCTGGCCGAGGCCGGCTTCAAGGTCGTCGTGCTCGAAGCGCAGAAGGTCGGCTGGGGTGCCTCCGGCCGCAACGGCGGGCAGATCGTGCACAGCTACTCGCGTGATACCGACGTCATCGAGCGCAGCTACGGGCCGGCGCAGGCCAAGGCGCTCGGCGCCATGGCCTTCGAAGGTGCGCAGGTGATCCGCGAGCGGGTGGCGAAGTACGGCATCGACTGCGATCTCAAGGAGGGTGGCATCTACGCCGCGCGGACCGCCAGGAAGGTGCATGCGCTCGAGGAGCACAAGGCGCTGTGGGAGCAGTACGGCCATCCCGGGATGCAGCTGTACGGGCGCAGCGAGATCCCGCGATTCATCGCCACCGATGCCTACCACGCGATCCTGGTCGACCCCAGCGGCGGCCATATCCATCCGCTGAATCTCGCGCTGGGCCAGGCAACTGCACTGGAATCACTCGGCGGCCTGATCCACGAGGCGTCCGCGGTGCTGCGTGTCGAGCGCGGTGAGCCGGCCACCGTGCACACCGCGCAGGGCCGCGTGCGTGCGCGCTTCGTGATCTTCGCCGGCAATGCCTACCTCGGCGAGCTCGAACCGCAGCTGGCGGCCAAGTCGATGCCCTGTGGCACCCAGGTGGTCGCGACCGAGCCGCTGGGCGAGCGCTGGCGCGAGCTGATTCCGTCCGATTACTGCGTCGAGGACAACAATTTCCTGCTGGACTACTACCGTCTTTCGGCCGACAAACGTCTGTTGTTTGGCGGTGGCGTGATCTACGGCGCGCGTGACCCGCAGCGCATCGAGGACCTGATCCGGCCCAAGCTCGAAGCGGTGTT
>DASUOA010000474.1:0-2318 GCA_036276895.1 Arenimonas sp.
TGACATTGGCGCCGCAGGCGATGTCTGCTATACGGATCGAGGGAGGACCACCGCCATGATCAAGCGTTCCGGCTTTGCCGCTGCACTGCTTTGCCTCGCGTGCTCGTCAGCGTCTGCTGCGACCTACACCCTGACCGTCGAGCCCAATTACCCGCCGAACCAGGCCCAGGACGTCTACCGTCCGCTGCTCGATTATCTGGGTCGGAGCACTGGTCACACCTTCAAGCTGCGCGTGGCGGCCAACTACCACGTGCATTGGCGCAACATCCGCGATGCCGCCGGCACCGACTTCGCCTTCGAGGAAGCGCACTTCGCCGATTACCGCATCGAACGGCACGGCTTCACGCCGCTGGTGCGGGTAGCCGAGCCCAGCCGCTGGTCATTGTTGGCGGGTGACGGCAACGCCAGCGACGGCGCCCGCGGCCTGATCGGCTATCGCATCGTCAGCATGCCTTCGCCCAGCCTCGGCTACCTGGTCCTCAGCGAGCTCTACCCCAACCCGATTTCGCAGCCGGAGATCCAGTCGGTCGCGGCCAGCTGGCGCGATGGCGTGGAGATGGTCTTTTCCGCCGAAACGGAAGCCGCGATGGTTCCGAGCTATATCGCCCAGCTCTACCCGAACGTCACGCCGGTGTTCGAATCGCGCGAGTTCCCCGGCCGTGCGCTCAGCGCCGCCGGCAACGTGCCGACCGACGTGCGCGAGGCGGTGACCGAAGCGATGCTCAAGTTGCACGAGGATGGCTCCGCGCACGAGGTACTGGTCGAACTCGGCACCGCCCAGTTCGTGCCGGCGCAGGTCTCGGAGTACGCCGGCCACGAGAGTCTGCTGCGCTACGTGTTCGGTTATCAGGCCAAGGCGCGCCCGGCCGAGGAAATCCCGGACCCCAGCAGCGGAATCCAGGTCAGCGCCGATCGCGGCAACTGATTCCCCGCACATCGGAAAGGAAAAGGCCGGCTTCATGCCGGCCTTTTTTTGCCTGCGTCGCCGCGGATCAACTCAGCTCGTAGTGCACCAGATGCTCCGGATTCAAGGCCGAGGCCTTGCCCAGGCTGATCACGCCCGACTTGCGCATCTGCGTCTCATCACGATGCAGACGCAGCTCGTCGTCTTGGCCGATACGCAGGAAGGTGCCATTGGTGGATCGATCCGAGAGCACGAAGTGGCCTCGTTTGTATTCGATCAGGGCGTGGCTGCGGCTAACCCAGTCGGCCTCGATGGCGAGATGGTTGCCCGCCTCGCGACCCATCATGAACGGCTCGGAGGTCTCCGCCAGTTCGATCGTTTCGCCGCGATACTTCAAGGTCAGCTTCTGCGGCACATGGACTTCCTGCGCTGCCGCGATGTCGCTGATACGGATGGCCGACTGCACCATGGTCATGCCGGAAGTGTCTTCCTGCCAGACCACGTCGACGATCTCGATCGGCAGCAGCTTGCCGGCGACGCGCGCTTTGCCGAGGCTGCGGAATTCCGGCGCCTTGCCACTGACCTGCCCCATGGTGGCGGCGGTGGTGACGATCTGCTCGCGTTTGGCCAGCGCCGCCATGCGCGCCGCGACATTGACCGCATCGCCGAAGACGTCGCCATCGGCCTCATCCAGTGCGTCGCCATGCTGGAGGCCGACGCGGATGGCGAGATTCTCGCGCACGAAGTTGATGTCGCGCGCCAGTTTGCGCTGCATGTCGCAGGCGGCCAGCACGCCATTCATCGGCCCGGGCAGCGAGCACATGATTTCATCGCCGATGGTCTTGATCACCCGGCCGCCGTGCTGCCGGCAGATATCGCCAAGGGCATCGAGCACCATCGCGATCAAACGCCGCGCTTCAACGTCGCCCCGCATCTCGAACAGACGCGTGCTGCCGCTGACATCGGCGAAGAGAATGGTTTGCGGCCGCTTCTGGCTCATAGCTGGAAGTGTAGTCCCCGTCCGTTGCTCGCGTCACCGCTGGGCATGGCCCCCGCTAGACGCGACATTCAATTGATCATCCAAGTAACTGATTGCATTACCACGAACTGGCCCCGGGGGTCTGCAAGCGCGGAACGCCCAGTTAGCGCGGCTTGCACACCTGCGATTGTGCACAACGGGCTCACGCCAGTTCTGCGGCCAGCCTCACGATATCGTCATCGCCCGGGATGACCAGGAAAGCGGCGCCCGCTAGCGGCGTATAGGTGTCCTCACCGACCACCCGGCGCAGCGGCTTGGCGCCCTGCCCACCCTCGACGATCGCCGTGATCACGCCCTCGCCGACACCGGCGCTGCGACGACCTTCGTCCACCACCAGGATGCGCGCGCATTCGCTGGCGTGGCGGGCGATGGCCG
>DASUOA010000475.1:0-2805 GCA_036276895.1 Arenimonas sp.
CGCAGCGAGCGCCAGCGCGGCGAGCGCCAGACCGAGGCGGAGGCGGCGTTCCTCGCCGACCCGGTGGTGGCGCAACTGATCCAGCAGGGCGCGCGCGTCGTGCCCGATTCCATCCGACCGATCGAGGAGTAAGTACCGTGAAAGGCAATATCGCGCAGCTGATGCAGCAGGCGCAGCGCATGCAGGACAACCTCAAGCGCGCCCAGGAAGAACTGGCGACGCTGGAAGTCGGTGGCCAGTCCGGCGGCGGCATGGTCAAGATCGTGCTGACCGGGCGAATGGAGTGCCGCAGCGTGCGCATCGACCCGAGCGTGCTGGCCGATCCGGAAATGGCCGAAGACCTGATTGCCGCCGCCTTCAATGACGCCGTCAACAAGGCCAACGAGGAGTCGCAGAAGCGCGTGTCGGCGGCGACTGCGGGAATGCCGATTCCGCCCGGTATGAAGCTGCCCGGCTTGTTCTGATCCGATGAGCACCGCGCCGCTGCTTGAGCAACTGATCGAGGCGCTGCGCTGCCTGCCCGGCGTCGGCCAGAAGTCGGCGCAGCGCATGGCCTACCACCTGCTCGAGCGCGAACGCGAAGGCGGGCTGCGGCTGTCGGCGGTGCTGGCCGCGGCGATGGAGCATGTCGGGCATTGCCAGCAGTGCCGCGATTTCAGCGAGCAGCCGCTGTGTCCGATCTGTGCCAGCGCCGCCCGCGACCGCGCCCTTCTGTGTTCGGTGGAATCGCCGGCCGATCGCTACGCGATCGAGCAGGCGACCGGCTATCGCGGTCTGTACTTCGTGTTGCACGGCCGGCTGTCGCCGCTCGATGGCATCGGCCCTCGTGAGCTGGGTCTGGAGGCATTGTCCGCGCGTCTGGCCGAAGGCGAAGTGCGCGAGCTGATCATCGCCACCAATCCCACCGTCGAGGGCGAGGCCACCGCGCATTACCTGGCACAGCTGGCGCGCCAACACGGCGTCAAGCCGAGCCGCCTGGCGCATGGCGTGCCGCTCGGTGGCGAGCTGGAATATGTCGATCGCGGCACGCTGGCGCATGCCTTCGGTTCGCGCAGCGAAGTGCCCGCGTCCTGATTGACTGAAGGAGGTTGCCGTGAGCGATACCCTGTTCGCCAAGATTGTCCGCCGCGAGATTCCCGCGGACATCGTCTTTGAAGACGATGAGGTGCTGGCCTTCCGCGACATCAGTCCGCAGGCGCCGGTGCATGTGCTGTTCATTCCCAAGCAGTCGATCGCGACCTTGAACGACGTCACGTCCGAACAGGCGCCATTGCTGGGTAAGCTGATATTGGCGGCGGCAGCCTACGCCAAGCGTGAGGGATTCGCCGAGAACGGCTACCGGGTGCTGATGAACTGCAACGGCGATGGCGGGCAGACGGTGTTCCATATCCACCTGCACCTGCTTGCCGGACGCGCCATGCAATGGCCGCCCGGGTGAGTCACCACCAGAACGGATGCGACTCCACGATCACGTCCACCTCGCGCCGCTCCGGCCACAGGTAGACGACGTCGGCAGTGAGACGCGGATAGGGGTACTCCAACTCGCCGATCCGTCCCAGCTCGATCGCCTCAATGCGGCCGGTGATGGTGACTTCGCGCTCGGCCTTGAACACCGCCGGGTCGTAGAAGCCGCTGCGGCAGGCGATGAAGCGGCCATCGGAGTGATCCTCATCCTGCGGCCGGCCGTTGCTGTCGAGGCGGATGCTCAGGATCTTGAAGCAGCTGCGGTCGGCGTAGTTGTCGACGGCGACGATGCGCCCACCCCAGCGCACCGGCTGGCCTTGCGCGGGAAGCTTGCCGGCCTCGGCCGGTGAGATCGCCAGGAAGGAGCCTTGCAGTGGCTTGGGCAGGCTGACGCAGGCGGACAGGGCAAGCAGGCTGGCGGCGAGCAGGACGCGTTGCATGGCAGGTCTCCGTGGGCGATGACGACAAGGGCTAGCGGGGGCGGAACGCTCGCAGGTCGCGGACCAGTGCCTGCCGCTGCGTGGCGTCCAGCGTGCTCGGAGCGTAGCGCCAGTCGACGAAACGGCGGCTGAGTGCTCGCAGCGCATCGGCCTGCGCGGGCAGGGTGGCTGCGAGACGCTCGCCGTAGCTCAAGGCCGGTTCGTCCTCGCGCTTGGGCCAGCCGGCGCGCGCGAGGCGGCGCTCGAAGCGGCGCCAGGCCAGCATCTCCGGTGGCAGCTGCTCGCGCTGTCCACGCAGCAGCAGCCACAGGGTCAGCGCCAAGGCGATGCCTGCACCGATGGCGAAAGCCATGCCCAGCTGCCAGGTGTCGGCCTCCTCGATGCCGAACGGGCGCAGCAGGCCGCGCTGGCGTACGGCATTGAACTGCAGCAGCACGTCATTCCAGCCCCAACGTGCCCAGTCGCCGAGATCCAGCGCTTGCCGCACTCCGCCCAGGCCACCGAGGCCCTCGATCTGCTCGGCCGTTTCGAACACGCGCTCGGGTGCGACGGCAGCGGTGGGGTCGATCCGCACCCAGCCGCGCTCGGGCAGCCAGACTTCGGTCCAGGCGTGTGCGTCGGACTGCCGCACCAGCCAGAAGTCGCCGATCGGATTGCGATAAGCGCCCGCGTAGCCGGTGACGACCCGCGCGGGAATGCCGGCGGCACGCATCAGGAATACGAAGGCGGAGCTGAAGTGCTCGCAGAAGCCGATCTGCACGTCGAACAGGAACTCATCCACGCTGTGCCGGCCGAGCAGTGCGGTTTCCAGTGAGTAGCTGAAGTCGCGGTTGATCCAGGCCAGCGCGCGACGGATCACCTCATCGTCTTCAGCACCTTCGGCTCGCCATTGCTGCACCAG
>DASUOA010000476.1:0-3773 GCA_036276895.1 Arenimonas sp.
CGGCCAGCCCGCATCCGGCAAGGTGCGCCTGGTGCCGGACAGCGAGGGAACGCCGACCGTGGTCGGCTTCAATCGCGGCGATGCCAGCTTCATCCTGATCCAGCGCGCGGGCCGCTACGCCCTGCGTGTGCGCGATGCGATGGCGCGTACGCGCACGCAGTTCCCCGGCATCGACTATTTCGACATCGATCCCGGTTTCCGTTTCGAGGCGCGCTTCGAGGCGCATCCGCCGGGACAGACGATCGATATCGCCAATGTCCTTGGCACGCTTGACCCGATGGCCAATCCCGGCCGCGTGGTGTTCGAAAAGGATGGTCAGGAGTTCAGCCTGGAAGCGGTGGACGAGGGCGATGGGCAGCTGTTCCTGATCTTCGCCGATCGCACCAGCGGCCATGAGACTTATGCTGCCGCGCGTTTCCTGTATGCGCAGCCGGCCGATGCCAATGGACGCACCGTGGTCGACTTCAATCGCGCCTACAACCCGCCCTGCGCCTTCAGTGCGTTCTCGACCTGCCCGCTGCCGCCACCGGAGAACCGGCTTGATCTGGCGGTTCGCGCGGGCGAGAAGAAGCCGAAGGACGTCCAGCTGTGAGCCGAATCACCGCGCACCTCGGCAGCCTGTCGGGAGCCGTGTTGGCGTTGGCGCTGTGCGGCGCCAGCCCGGCGTCCGCCAATCCACCGCCGCGACCCCTGCTGTGGCAGGCCTGTGATGCCGACAACTGCCTGTACCTGCTCGGCTCCTTCCACTTGCTGACGGCCGACGACTACCCGTTGGCGGAGTCGGTGGACGCTGCTTTCGACGATTCAGAGCGACTGCTGTTCGAGTTGTCGCCCGAGGACATGGAAAGCCCGGAGACCGGAATGCGGATGGCGCAACTGGCCCGCCGTGGCGATGGCAGCAGCCTGCAGTCGCGCATGCCGGAGGCCGACTGGACACGACTGGAGGCGTTCTCGAAGGCGCGCGGCCTGCCCCTGCAGCAGTTCCAGGCGCTGGAGATCTGGTTCGTCGCGCTGATGGTCAACGTGGTCGAGATGCAGCGGCTCGGTCTCGATCCGGCATTGGGCCTTGACCGACACATGCAGCAGCGTGCGCTCAAGGCCGGCAAGACCGCGAGCGGGCTGGAGTCGGTGGATGCGCAACTGCAGGTGTTTGCTGGCATGAGCGATGTCGAGCAGCTCGAAGCGATGCGCGACACGCTCGACACGCTCGACCGTATCGAGCAGGAAGTCCGCGAGTTGCACACGCTTTGGCGCAATGGCGACGATGGCGCACTGACGGCGCGGTTCGTCGGCAACATGGCCGAGAAGTATCCGGCCCTGTATCGGCGCATCCAGGTGCAGCGCAACCGGGCCTGGATGCCGGCCTTGCGCGCGCAGCTCGATGGTGTGCGCGACGACAACGCGATGGCGGTGGTCGGCAGCATGCACCTGCTCGGCGACGACGGCTTGCTGGCGATGCTGCGCGATGCCGGTTACCGCGTCGAGCGCGTCAACTAGGGGTTACACGGCGTTGCCGGCCGCATGGCCGGACGCCCACGCCCACTGGAAGTTGTAGCCGCCCAGCCAGCCAGTGACGTCGACCACTTCGCCGATGAAGAACAGCCCGGGCACGATGCGCGACTGCATGCTGCTCGACGACAGGCCATCGGTGTCGACGCCGCCCAGGGTGACTTCCGCCGTGCGATAACCTTCACTGCCGCTGGCCACCAGCGCGAAGTCGCCCAGCACGTTGGCGATCTCGCGCAACTGCGGCAGGTGGTACTGCCGCATCGGCCGGCTGCTGAACCAGACCTCGCACAGCCGCTGCGCGAATCGCTTGGGCAGCAGTTCGCCGAGCACGGTGCGCAGTTCGGCGGCCGGCCGTTCGGCCTGCAGCGACTGCAGGGTCGCCAGCGCATCACGACCGGGTAGCAGATCAAGGCGCAGGTCGTCGCCTGGCTGCCAGTAGGACGAAATCTGCAGGATCGCCGGACCGCTGACGCCGCGATGGGTGATCAGCATGAAATTGCGGAAGGCCTGTCGCCCGCACCGTGCTTCGACCTCGAAGGCGACGCCGCTGAGATCCTGGAAGCGTTCCTGGTGCTTGCCGCTCAAGGTCAGCGGAACCAGGCCGGCGCGGGTCGGCAGCACGGCATGGCCGAACTGCTTGGCCAGTTCGTAGCCGAAGCCACTGGCACCCATGCTCGGGATCGACAGGCCACCACTGGCCACTACCAGCGACGGCGCGCTGAACACCCCGATCGAGGTCTGCAGCCGGAACAGCCCGCTGTCGCCCTGTGCCACCCGCTCGATGTGGCACTGCGTCTCGATGCGCACCTTGGCCGTAGCGCATTCGTCGAGCAGCATGCGCACGATCAGCTTTGATGATTCATCGCAGAACAGTTGCCCGAGTTCCTTCTCGTGGTAGGCGATGCCATGGCGCTCGACCATCTCGATGAAGTGCGCCGGCGTGTAGCGCGCCAGCGCCGATTTGCAGTAGTGCGGATTGGCCGACAGGTAGTTCGCGGGCGTGGCGCCGGTGTTGGTGAAATTGCAGCGGCCACCGCCGGACATCAGGATCTTCTTGCCGACACGGTTGGCGTGCTCGATCACCAGCACCCGCAGTCCGCGTTGGCCGGCCGTTAGCGCGCACATCAGCCCGGCGGCACCGCCGCCAATCACGATCACATCGACTTGTTGCCCCTGCGTCATCGCCGGTCAGTCCATCAGCACCGCACCGATCCGGCGCGGCGGCTTGTGCAAGCCCGGCTGCTGCAGCGGCAGCAAGTCGATGCAGTCGACCGGGCAGGGCGGCAGGCACAGCTCGCAGCCGGTGCACAGCTCGGCGATCACGGTGTGCATCAGCTTGGGCGCGCCGACGATGGCATCGACGGGGCAGGCCTGGATGCACTTGGTGCAGCCGATGCAGTCCTCCTCGACGATGCGCGCAATGACGGGCGCCTTGAACTCGCCATTGTCCGGGTTGATCGGCTTGGGCTCGCGACCCAGCAGCTCGGCCAGCGCGCGGACGCCGGCCTCGCCGCCGGGTGGGCACTGGTTGATGTCGGCCTGGTCTGCGGCAATTGCTTCGGCATACGGGCGACAGCCGGGATAGCCACACTGCGCGCATTGCGTCTGCGGCAGCAGCCGGTCGATCTGCTCGACCAGCGGATCGGCCTCGCGCCGGAAGTGTTGCGCCGCCCAGCCCAGCAATGCACCGAACACCAGAGCCAGTCCGACCACGACGGCCACCGCACTGCCCATCTCAGCGCCCCATCCCGGCAAAGCCCATGAAGGCCAGCGACATCAGTCCTGCTGTGGTCAGCGCGATCGGCGCGCCGCGCCAGGCCTTGGGCACGTCGGCGGCATCGAGTCGCTCGCGCATTGCCGCGAACAGCACCAGCACCAACCCGAAGCCGAGTGCGGCGCCGAAGCCGTACAGCAGGGCCTCCAGCAGGGAATGCCGCGCCTGCACGTTGAGCAGGGCGACGCCGAGCACGGCGCAATTGGTGGTGATCAGCGGCAGATACAGGCCGAGCACTTTGTACAGTCGCGGGCTTTGACGGTGCAGCACGAGTTCGGTGAACTGCACGACCGAGGCGATCACCAGGATGAAGGCCAGCGTGCGCAGGTAGTCGAGCCCGAGTGGGCCGAGCAGCCAGTGCTGCACGATCCACGACACGGCGGCCGACAGCGTCAGTACGAAGCCGGTGGCCAGCGCCATTCCATACGCGGCGTCGAGCCGTCGCGACACGCCCATGAACGGGCACAGGCCAAGGAACTTCGTCAGCACG
>DASUOA010000477.1:0-3970 GCA_036276895.1 Arenimonas sp.
CGATGGCGCGCGACCTGCGCGAGGTCTATGCGGCGCTGAAGATCTCTTCCGATATCGAGCGCATCGGCGACTACGCCGCCAATGCCGCCAAGCGCAGCATCGCCATCAACAAGAGTGGCACGGTGCCCGCCGCAGCCGGCCTCAAGCCCTTGGCCAAGCTTGCCAACGAGCTGGTGCGCGAATCGCTGGAGGCCTACCGCGAGCGCGATGACGAACGCGCCGAGCGCGTGCGCAGCCGCGACGTGGAGCTCGATGCCATGTACACGGCGCTGTTCCGCGAGCTGCTGACCTACATGATGGAAGACCCGCGCAACATCACCCCGGGCATCCACCTGATGTTCATCGCCAAGAACATCGAGCGCATCGGCGATCACGCCACCAACATCGCCGAGAACACCTGGTTCCTGGTGCATGGCGAGGAGATCGAAGGCGAACGTGCCAAGGACGACCGCACCAGCGAAGTGTCGGGGCAGTAAGCGCCCTTACCCCCTCTCCCGTCCGCGGGAGAGCCAGCGAAAGCCCGCCAGCGATGGCGGGCTTTTTCGTGAACGGAAAATAAATCACACTGACCGGGTCGCGCACCGTTGCGCACGCCGAGGGTCTCTTTAGGGGCATGACAGCGTGGGCGATCCGGTCCATGCTGCGACTTCCGAGGATGCCGCCCACCCGTGAACACGCTGGCCTGGAACACCGACCTCGACGCCGCCCGCCGCGGCGACAGCGATGCCCTGACCCGGGTGCTGGCGCGCTCGCGGCAGAACCTGCGCCGATACGCCGAGCATCACTGCATCGTCAACGACATCGAGGATGCGGTACAGGAATCGCTGTGCATCGTCTCGCGGCGGCTGGCCGACCTGCGCCAGCTCGAATGCTTCGCTTCCTGGCTGTTCCGCATCGTCAAGCGCGAATGCAACCGCATGAAGCGCGGACTGCGCGCCTTCTGGCACGAACCGATCACCGAAGACCTGCATCTGACTGCCGCGGCCACGTCCCCCGATCTCGCCCGCGACCTTGCACTCACGCTGCAGCGACTGCCGGCCCACTACCGTGAAATCCTGCTGCAGCGCGACCTCGATGGCCTGGCCATGGCCGAGATCGCCAGCCAGCTGGGCCTGAGCCTGGAAGCCGCCAAGGCGCGGCTGCATCGCGCCAGAGCCTTGGCCCGCGAATATCTGCAGGACTGAGTTTCCCGCGGGGTAGCCCGCATCCACCAAAGAGAGCGCAACCATGAACAAGCAGACCCGTAAGCCCCTCGCCCTCGCCGCCAGCGCCGTGATGCTGGGCGGCATGGCCCTCGCCGGCAATGCGTTTGCCATGACCGACCTGGCCCAGGGCTACCTGCTCTCGGCAGGCGATCCGCCGGCGGAGAAGGCGCAGGAAGGCAAGTGTGGTGAAGGCAAGTGCGGGGCCGAGAAGGCCAAGCATGAAGGCAAGTGTGGCGAAGGCCACTGTGGCGCCGAGAAGGGTGAACACGAAGGCAAGTGCGGTGAAGGCAAGTGCGGTGAGGGCAAGAAAGCCTCGGGTGAGGGCAAGTGTGGCGAGGGCAAGTGCGGTGAAGGCAAGTGCGGCGACGACAAGAAGGCCGAGAAGGAAGGCAAGTGCGGCGGCCAGAGCTGACGCGTCCATGACGGCGATCCGCCCCCTTGCGACGGATGCCGCCGGCCTCGGCCTGCGGCGGGCCCTGATGGGCCCGCTGCGGGACGCGGCGCCAGGTGCGTTCGATTTCCTCGAATGTGCGCCGGACAACTGGGTCGGCGTCGGCGGTCGTCTCGGCGCAGCCCTGCAGGAGCTCGCCGGTCGCTATCCGCTGGTCTGCCACGGACTGTCGCTCAATCTCGGTGGCATGCTGCCATTCGACCAGACTTGGCTGCTGCGCCTGCGCCGCTTTCTCGATGCGCACCGCGTACCGATCTTCTCCGAACACCTGTCCTACTGCGGCGACGACGGCCAGCTCTACGACCTGATGCCGATTCCGTTCACCGACGAAGCGGTGCATCACGTCGCCGGCCGCATCCGCGAGGTGCAGGACACGCTCGGCCGGCGCATCGCGATCGAAAACGTCTCCTACTACGCCGCGCCGTTCCAGGCCTTGGCCGAGATCGACTTCGTCAACGCGGTGCTGGACGAAGCCGACTGCGACCTTCTGCTCGACGTCAACAACGTCTTCGTCAACAGCATCAACCACCGCTACGACGCCCGCGACTACATCGCCCGCCTGCCAGGCAGGCGCGTCGCCTACATGCACATCGCCGGCCATTACGACGAGGCCGACGACCTCAAAGTCGATACCCACGGCGCTGCGGTGAAGGATGACGTGTGGCAGCTGCTCGACTTCGCCTACGCCACCCATGGCGTCCGCCCGACCCTGCTCGAGCGCGACTTCAATTTCCCGCCGCTGTCCGAGCTGGTCGCCGAGGTGCAACACATCCGCAGCATCCAGCGCGCGCACAACGCCATCACCGAGGCCCAGCATGTCCGTGCTTGAGCAGCAGGAGTTCGCGCTCGCCCGGCACATCCGCGATGCCGCCGCGAACCCGCCGCCCCCCGGCATCGAGGAGCGGCGCCTGGTGATCTACCGCGAGCTGTTCTACAACAACCTCGAGGACTTGCTCGCCGGCAACTTTCCGGTGATCCGCAAACTGCTCGGCGATGCCGGCTGGCATGCGCGTATTCGCGCCTTCCTCGCGGATCACCGATGCCAGACACCGCTGTTTCCGGAGATCGGCCGCGAGTTCATCCGCTTCCTCGAACAGCGCGCGGACAACGGTGCCGACGACCCGCCGTGGTTGCCGCCACTGGCGCATTATGAGTGGGTCGAACTGGCGCTGGAAATCGCCGACGACCCGCTGCCACCGCACGACCCCGATGGCGACCTGCTCGCTGCCGCGCCGATTCCTTCGCCACTGGCCTGGCCGCTCGCCTACGACTGGCCGGTGCACCGGCTGACACCCGACTTCCTGCCGGACACGCCGCAGGCGACGTACCTTCTGGTACAACGCGATGCCGCGCTCAAGGTCCGCTTCCGTGAGATCAACGCGTTGACCTTCCGGCTGCTGCAGCGTCTCGAAGAGCATCCGACACTCGATGGCCGCACCCAACTGATGGCGCTGGCGAGCGAGGCACAGGCCAGCGACACCGCCACTTTCCTCGCCCATGGCGAATCGATGCTGCAGCAGCTGCGCGCCAACGGCGTGCTGCTCGGCACCCGCCCTTGAACGGAGACACCATGCTCGACGCACTCAACACGCGCTGGCTCGCGCTCACCGAACGCCTGGACGGCATTGGCGAGTGGCTCGCTCCACTGGGCCTGCGCCTGCTCCTGGCCTGGGAGTTCTGGGAGGCCGGCATCGAGAAATTCCGCGGCGAGAACTGGTTCGCCTCGATCCAATCCGACTTTCCCTTCCCCTTCAACCTGGTACCGCCGGACATCAGCTGGGCCATGGCGACCTACTTCGAACTCGGCGGCGCCATCGCCCTGCTGCTCGGCCTCGGCACCCGCTTCTTCGCCTTCAACCTGTTCGTGCTGACCATGGTCGCCACCGCCTCGGTGCACTGGCCGATGAGCTGGCAGACCCTGCAGGACCTGGCGATGGGCTATGCCATCACCGACAAGGGCTTCGGCAATTTCAAACTGCCGCTGATCTTCGCCGTCATGCTGCTGCCGCTGATCTTCCGCGGCGCCGGCCTGCTCAGCCTCGACACGCTGCTGGCACGCCACTTCGGCAATGACGAACGGCAACCCAACCGCGACGGCCTCGCCTGGGGCATCGGCCTGTTCGTGATCGGCCTGCCGCTGTCGCTGCTGATGCCCGCCTTCGGCGGCGCACTGGCCGCCACCGGCATCCTCATCGCCGCGCTCTGGACCTTGCTCTCCGGCCGCTAGCGAGCGTGGCGCGGGTAGCCGCGCAGCCGCAGCCCAAGCGGCCGCTGTCTGAGGTTCTATGTTTGAGCGCAAGCCGCTTGCTGGCCC
>DASUOA010000478.1:0-8423 GCA_036276895.1 Arenimonas sp.
CCGATGCAATGCGCCGAGGTGGCGCAGGCGGAGCTGATCGAGTAGTTCAGGCCCTTGATGCCGAAGCCGGTGGCCAGGCAAGCCGACACCGTCGAGCTCATGGTGCGGGTGACCTGGTAGGGGCCGACGCGGCGGACGCCCTTCTCGCGCAGGGTATCGGCGGCCTCGACCTGGTGCTGCGGCGAGCCGCCGCCCGAGCCCATGATCAGGCCGGTGCGCGGATTGGAAACCTGCTCCGGGGTCAGGCCGGACTGCTTGATCGCATCGTCCAGTGCGACATAGGCATAGGCCGCGGCGTCGCCCATGAAGCGGCGCTGCTTGCGGTCGATGCGGGCGTCGAGGTCGACGACCGGCCGGCCGGCCATCTGGCTGCGCATGCCGCGCTCGGCGAACTCGGGCTGGTGGCTGATGCCGGAGCGGCTCTCGCGCAGCGAGGCGACCACGCTGGCTTCGTCGTTGCCGATGCAGGAGACGATGCCGAAACCGGTGATGACGACGCGACGCGGGGCGTTCATGCCGGGATCGCCTTCTCGAACAGGCCGACGCGCAGGTCGTTGGCGGAATAGATCTCCTTGCCGTCGACGAACATCTTGGCGTCGCCGATGGCCAGGATCAGCTTGCGCTGGATGACGCGCTTGATGTCGATGACGTAGCGCACGAGCTTGGCGTCCGGGCCGACTTCGCCGAAGAATTTCACTTCGCCGACGCCCAGGGCGCGGCCACGGCCGGGCAGGCGCTTCCAGGTCAGGAAGAAGCCGACCAGCTGCCACATGGCATCGAGGCCCAGGCAGCCGGGCATGACCGGGTCGGTCTTGAAGTGGCAGCCGAAGAACCAGAGGTCGGGGCGGATGTCGAGCTCGGCCTCGATGCGGCCAAGGCCGTGCTCGCCGCCGTCGTCGCTGATGTGGGTGATGCGGTCGAACATCAGCATCGGCGGCGCCGGCAGGCGGCCGGCGCTGGGGCCGAACAGTTCGCCGTCGCCGGAGGCGATCAGCTGCTCGAAGGTGAAGGACTCGCTCATGGGGTTGGACCGGGCGGTGGCGCGTCGAGACGCAATCGTCCGGAATTATTCCCTATCTATCGTGACGGCGAATCTGTACGCCGGCGCATGGCAGCGTAGCGGTTGACGCAGGTCAGCGCGCCGGGCGCCGCCTGCACGCAGGCTCTGCGCAGGACTGAACGGAGCCAAACCCATGCAACTCGGCCTGTCGCTGCTGCACGCACTCAAGGCGCATGGCGCGCGTGAGATCTTCGGGATCCCCGGCGATTTCATCCTGCCCTGGTTCCGGCAGATCGAGGACAGCGGCGTGCTGCCGCTGGTGGCGCTCAGCCACGAGCCGGCGTTGGGCTTTGCCGCCGATGCAGCGGCACGGATGAACTGCGGCATCGGCGTGGCGGCGGTCACCTACGGCGCCGGCGCGCTCAACCTGGTCAATGCGGTGGCCGGTGCCTATGCCGAGCGCTCGCCGCTGGTGGTGGTCGCCGGCTGCCCGGGCGAGGTCGAGGCGCATGCCGGGCTGATGCTGCATCACCAGGTGCGCAGCGTCGATTCGCAGCTGCGCATCTTTCGCGAAATCACCTGCGACCAGGTGCGCTTGGCCGATGCTGAGGCGGCGCCGGAGGCGATCGCGCGGGTGCTGCGCAGCTGCCGCGAGTATTCGCAGCCGGTGCTGCTCGAATTGCCGCGCGATATGGCGACGGCAACTTCGCGGGCGGTGCCGGTGTTGCCGGCGAATGCATACAGCGGCGATGCGGTGGCCGAATGTGCCGAAGAGTGGCTGGCACGCATCGGTGCCGCCGAGCGTCCGGTACTGGTGATCGATGTCGAGGTGCGTCGCTATCACGTTGAAACGCAGGTGGCCGAGCTGGCGCGGCGGCTGCGGCTGCCAGTGGTCACCACCTTCATGGGCCGCGGCCTGCTGGCCGAAGCGGGCCTGCCGGTGCACGGCACCTACCTCGGCATTGCCGGCGATCCCGAGGTCAGTCGACTGGTCGATGATTCCGATCTGCCGATCCTGCTCGGTGCGATCCTGTCCGACAGCAACTTCGGCGTCAGCGCGCAGCGCATCGATTTCCGCAAGGCGCTGATCGCGGCGCGACGTGAAGCGCGGGTGGGCTGGCATGTCTACGGCAACATCCCCTTGCCGGCCTTGATCGAGGCGCTGTTGGCGCGGGTGCCGGCCAATGGAAGCGCGCCGGCGCGCGCGCTGCCGCCGCCGCAGCACTATCCGACCGGGCTGCTTGCCGATGACACGCCGCTGCAGGCGGCCGATCTGGCACGTGCGCTCAACGACCAGATCGCAGCGCGCGGCGCCTTTCCGATCGCCTCGGATATCGGCGATTGCCTGTTCGCGGCGATGGAGCTGCTGCCGACGCGGCTGGTGGCGCCGGGCTACTACGCCTCGATGGGCTTCGGCGTGCCCGCCGGCATCGGCATGCAGGCGACCACCGGCGAGCGGCCGTTGATCCTGGTCGGCGATGGCGCCTTCCAGATGAGCGGTTGGGAACTCGGCAACTGCCGCCGTTACGGACTCGACCCGATCGTCGTGGTGTTGAACAACCAGAGCTGGGAGATGATCCGCGCCTTCCAGCCGGAATCGCGCTGCGCGCATCTGGGCGACTGGCACTACGCCGAGCTGGCCGATCGCCTCGGTGGTCGCGGCTTCCGCGTACGCACGCGCGCCGAGCTCAAGCTTGCGCTCGACGCCGCATTCGCCGAGCGCGGCCGCTTCCAACTGATCGAGGCGATGCTGCCCGAAGGCGACAGCACGCCGACCCTGCAGCGCTTCGCCGAGGGCATCCGTGCCCTGCGTGCGCGTGCCGCCTGAGCTCAGTCGCGCAGCACGGTCGCCAGCGAACTGGCGAAGTGGTCGAGGTTGCCGGCGTTGAGGCCGGCGATATTGATGCGGCTGGAATCGATCAGATAGACGGCGAATTCCTCGCGCAGGCGATGGATCTGCGCCTTGTCGATGCCGAGGAAGCTGAACATGCCGCGCTGGCGGGCGATGAAGCCGAAGTCGCGGTCGATGCCGGTGGCGTGGATGCGCTCGACCGCGGCCACGCGCATACCGTTGATGCGCTCGCGCATGGCGGCCAGCTCCTGCTGCCACAGCGCATTGAGCTCGGGCTGCTCGAGGATACGCGCGACGATCGCGGCGCCGTGCGCCGGCGGCATCGAGTAGATGTTGCGGATCAGGCTCAGCATCACCGAGCCGCTGGCACGGGCGCTGGCGCTGTCGGCGGCGACGATGCTGACGGCGCCGATGCGCTCGCGGTAGAGGCCGAAGTTCTTGGAGCAGGAGCTGCACAGCAGGATCTCAGGCAGGTCGGCGGCAAGCAGGCGCGGCGCCAGCGCGTCAGCCTCAAGGCCATTAGCGAAGCCCTGGTAGGCCATGTCGACCAGCGGCAGCCAGCCCTGCTTCGAGGCCAGGGCGGCAATCTGCGGCCACAGCTCGGCGGGGATGTCGACGCCGCTGGGGTTGTGGCAACTGGCATGCAGCAACACCACGTCGCCGGCCGGCACCTGCGCCAGCGTCTCGAGCATCGCCTCGGCGCGCAGGCTGGAGGTCGCCGGCTCGTAGTAGGGGTAGTCGCGCACGGCAAGGCCGGCGCCACGGAACACGCTGGGGTGGTTGCCCCAGGTTGGATCGCTCATCCACACCGTGGCCTCGGGCCGGGCGCGACGGATCAGCTCGGCGGCGACGCGCAGGGCGCCGGTGCCGCCGGGCGTATGCGCGGTGAACACGCGGCCCTCGTCGCGCACCACGTGCTCGCCGAAGTTCAGCGCGTCGATATGACCGTTGAACTCCGGGTCGCCGGCCATACCGAGATAGCTCTTGCTGGTTTCGCGCTCGAACCGTTGCGCTTCGGCGCGCTTGACCGCTTCGAGGATCGGCGTGTGCCCGCTCTCGTCCTTGTACACGCCGATGCCGAGGTCGATCTTCTGTGATCGCGGATCGGCGTGATAGCTGGCCATCAGGCCGAGGATGGGGTCGCTGGGCGCGGCTTCGAGGTGCGAGAACATGGGCGTTCCTGGTGCGAGCGAGCCGACATTATCGGCCAGCGGCGCATCGACTGCCTCCTTGCCCGCCTCTGTGGCGATGGGGCGGTGTTGACGTGCGTCAAGGCAATCGCCGTGGCGCGCGGCATACTGCACCTGCCCGCCGCTGGTGCGCTCTCTCCGGCGGCGGGCCCTCCGAGTCCACTGCTCTGTGTCTCCCAGGGATATGAGCCGTGGACCGTGGCCCTGCGAGGGGCGGCTCCCCCGCCCCTCGCGCGGCTGCCTCGGGCAGATCGCGGAAACGCGGCTGCCTCCCGCGCTTGGAAAGGAGTGACAACGTGGCCGTGCTAGCCGACCGTTTCGGTCGTCGTTTTCCCTATTTGCGCCTTTCGGTGATCGAGGCCTGCAATTTCTCCTGCAGCTACTGCTTGCCGGATGGCTACCGCGCCCCACCGGGCCTGCCGCAGCCGTTGCGCGTCGACGAAATCGGCCGCCTGCTGCGCGCCTTCGCCGGCGTCGGCATGCGCAAGGTTCGACTCACCGGTGGCGAGCCCTCGTTGCGCAAGGATCTGACTTCGCTGATCGCGACGGCGGCCGGCACGTCGGGCGTCGACAAAGTCGCGATGACGACCAATGGCTGCCTTCTGCGCAAGCGCCGCCGTGGCTGGCAGGATGCCGGGCTCAACGCGCTCAACATCAGCGTCGACGCGCTGACGCCCGAACGCTTCCACGCCATCACCGGCCACGACCGTCTCGACGACATCCTCGCCGGCATCGACGAAGCGCTGGCCGACGGATTTCCCAGCATCAAGCTCAACGCGGTGCTGCTGCGCGGCTTGAACGACGACCAGCTGCCGCGCTTTCTCGACTACCTGCGCCAGCGCCCGGTCAGCCTGCGCTTTATCGAGCTGATGCAGACCGGCACCAACCGCGCCTACTTCGAGCGCCATCACTACCGCGCCGAAGCGCTGGAAGCGCAGCTGCAGCAGGAGGGTTGGTCACAACTGCCGCGCGCCGCCGATGCCGGCCCGGCACGCGAGTACGCGCATCCCGACTACCGCGGCCGCATCGGCATCATCGCCCCGTACTCGCGCGATTTCTGCGCCGGCTGCAACCGTCTGCGCGTCACGTCACAGGGCGATCTGCGCCTGTGCCTGTTCGGCAATGTCGGCATTCCGCTGCGGCCGCTGCTGCAGTCCGATGAGCAGGCCGACGAACTGCAGGCGAGCCTGCTCAGCCAGTTGGGTCTGAAGTCATTGGGCCATGGCCTGCACCAGGGCGAGACCGGGCTGACGCCGCATCTTGCTTCGATCGGAGGTTGAATGAGCCAGAAGTCGTCTTTCCACATGGCCGATGTGCGCCGCAAGCGGCCGACGCCGCGGCGTGCCGTTGCCGTCGGCGAGCTGTATCCGGGCGAGGCCGCCTTCCACACAATCGTCGAGCGCCGCCTGCCCAAGGGCGATGCGCTGGCGATGGCCGAAGTCGCCGGTCTGCAAGGCGCCAAGCAGGCCTCACAGCTGATGCCGCTGTGCCATCCGCTGCTGCTGGAGCTGGTCGAAGTCCGCTGTATTCCGGTACCCGAGCGCCACGCCATCCGTGTGTACTGCGAAGTCGCAACGGAAGCGCGCACCGGCGTCGAGATGGAAGCACTGGCCGGCGTCAACGCGGCGCTGCTGACCTTGTACGACCTGACCAAGCCGGTCGAACCGGCCTTGTCGCTGGGCGGCATCCGCCTGCTGTTCAAGGAAGGCGGCAAGAAGGGCCTGTGGATACATCCCGATGGGCTCAGCGACGACGAGCGCGAGGTTTACAAGCCGCAGGGCATTCATCGACTCGATGGCTGGACGGCGGCGGTGCTGACGCTCAGCGACCGGGCCGCGAGCGGCGAGTACGCCGACCAGTCCGGGCCGCTGGTGGTTGAAGCGCTGCAGACGCTGGGCGCCGAAGTCGATGCCGCGGCGGTCATTCCCGATGAAGCCGAAGTGCTCGTCGCGCGATTGCGCGTGCTCGCGGACGCCAGCGTCGGCCTGGTGATCACAACCGGCGGAACCGGCATCGGCCCGCGCGACATCACGCCCGAAGCACTGGCGCAAGTGGCCACGCGCCCTGTGCCGGGGCTGGCTGAGATGTTCCGCAGCGAAAGCCGGCACCACACGCAACTGGCGTGGCTCAGTCGCGCCGAGGCGGTGATGGTCGGCCGCATGCTGGTGATCGCGCTGCCCGGCAGCCCGAAGGCGGTGGTGCAGGGCATGACGATCCTCGCGCCGCTGTTGGCGCATGCGCGGGCGATGATAGAAGGGAAGTCTCACCCATGATCAGCGTGCAGGATGCGCAGGCGATGGTGCGTTCGGCTTGTGCCGCGCAGCCGGTCGAGCGTGCTCCAGCGGCGCAGTCGCTCGGCCGCGTGCTGGCCGAAGACATCGTGAGTCCGGTCGACCTGCCGCCCTTTGACAACACCGCGATGGACGGCTATGCGCTGCAATGCGGTGGCGAAACCATCGCCAACGGTCGTGAGTTCGCCGTGCGCGGCGAGCAGGCGGCCGGCGATGGCGAAAGCCACGTCGACGGGCAGGGCGCCTGGGAAATCATGACTGGCGCGCGCATCCCTGATGGCCTTGATGCAGTGGTGCCGGTCGAGCAGATCGACGTGCTGGCTCGCGACGCGGAAGGCCGTGCTACGCGCATTCGACTAACGGCCGATGTCGCACCCGGCCAGCATGTGCGTCGCGCCGGCGAAGACATTGCGCGAGGTGCGCTGGCGCTGGCTGCCGGCACCTGGCTGGACCCGCCGCATCTGCTGCTGGCCGCCGGCCTCGGCATCGCCGAACTGCCGCTGCGGCAGCGCCCGAACGTCGCGCTGCTGTGCACCGGCCGCGAACTGGTCGACGACCCTGCGCAGCCCTTGCGGCCGGGACAGATCCGCAATTCCAACGGCCCCTTCCTCGCGGCGCGTTTGCAGGCGGCGGGCGCCGAAGTGGTGTTGCGCGAAACCGTTCCCGATGACGCCGAAGCCTTTCAGCAGTCCTTGTCGCGCGCCTTGTCCGCCGGCGCGCAACTGGTGCTGTCCACCGGCGCGGTATCGATGGGCCGCTACGACTTCGTACCGCCAACGCTGACCGCACTCGGTGCCGAGATCCTGTTCCACAAAGTGGCGATGCGCCCCGGAAAACCGCTGCTGTTCGCACGACTGCCCGGTGGCCAGCTGTATTTCGGGCTGCCCGGCAATCCGGTATCGAGCGCGGTGGGCCTGCGCTTCTTCGTCGAAGCCGCGCTGCGCGTCATGCTCGGCCTGCCTGAGGAGCGCGCGTGGCAGCTGCCCTTGCTGCAGGTGACGCAGAAGAAGCTCGGCTTCCGCATGCACCAGAAGGCAAGGCTGCAACTCGGCGCCGACGGCCGCCTCGGCGTCGAACTGCTCAAGGGCCAGGAATCCTTCAAGACCCGTCCGCTGCTGACTGCAACGGTATGGGCCGCCTTGCCGGCCGACGCTGCCGAACTGCCGGCCGGCAGCCCCGTCGACATCTATCCGCTCGGCCATGAACTGGGCGTGCACCTCGGAGTACAGAACCCATGAATGTCGAACTCAGCCTGTTCGGCGCCTTTCGCGAATACGACGCCAGTGCGTCGATCCAACTCCAACTCGCCGATGGCGCCCGCATCGCCGACCTGCGCGCCGCCGTGCAGGCCTATGGCGAAGCGAACTGGCCCGACTTCAAACCCGGCCTGCTGGCGCGCTCGGCCTTTGCCAGCGAAACCACTGTGCTGCGCGATGCCGAAGCGATTCCCGCCGACGGCAAAATGGCGGTGCTGCCGCCGGTCAGTGGAGGCTGAGATGGACATCGCCAGCCACCCCATGCAGTGCGCCGTGGTCGATATCACCAAAGGCAAACTCGACCCCGCGAGCGCCCTCGATTTCGTCTCCGACCCCGCCTTCGGCGGCATCACGATGTTCGTCGGCAAGGTCCGCGAGAACAACCTCGGCCGCGAAGTCACCGGCGTCAGCTACGACATGTTCGACCCGCTGGCACTCACCGTGTTCGCGCAAGCGGTGGTCGAAGCCCAGGCCGAAGTCGGCAACAAGCTGAAGGTGCATGTCTCGCACGCCAAGGGCCGCCTCGCCGTCGGCGATATCGCCGTGGTCGTCGCCGCCGGCACCCCGCACCGCGACGAAGCTTTCCGCGCCTGCCGCATGATCATCGAAAAGGTGAAACACCAGGCGCCGATCTGGAAGCAGGAACACTACGTCGATGGCGACAGTGTCTGGAGCGAAGGCTGTTCGCTGTGCGAAGCGGCACATGAGCACAAGCACGGCTGACGCTTTGCTCTTCGGCAATCCGCCATCTGACAAGGTCGTGGCGGGGGTTCGTGTTGCGCGACTGTCGGCAGCATGGGTGAGGCGCCTACCGGCGCCGAACGAGAATGCCAT
>DASUOA010000479.1:0-6624 GCA_036276895.1 Arenimonas sp.
AGCGGGTGACCAGCGAGTGCTCGATGGGCACGCCCTCTTCCATGCCGAGGCGCTGCATGAGCTTCTGCATCCGGTCGGCCCCGAAGATGCGCAGCAGGTCGTCTTCGAGCGACAGGTAGAAGCGCGACGAGCCCGGATCGCCCTGGCGGCCGGAACGGCCACGCAGCTGGTTGTCGATGCGGCGGCTTTCGTGGCGCTCGGTGCCGATGATGTGCAGGCCGCCCAGCGCCAGCACTTCGTCGTGACGTTTCTGCCACTCAGCCTTGACCCGCGCCTTGTCCATCTCGGAGGCGTCGTCGCCGAGCGCATGCAGCTCGGCCTCCAGCGAGCCACCGAGCACGATGTCGGTACCGCGGCCGGCCATGTTGGTGGCAATGGTCACCGCATTGGCCTTGCCGGCCATGGCGACGATCTGCGCCTCGCGCTCATGCTGCTTGGCATTGAGCACTTCGTGCGGGATGCCGGCGGTCTTGAGCTGCGCCGCCAGCAGTTCCGAGGTCTCGATCGAGGTGGTGCCGACCAGCACCGGCTGGCCGCGGCCGTAGCAGTCCTTGATGTCCTCGATCACCGCGTCGTACTTGGCCTGGCGGCCGAGGTAGACGAGGTCGGCGTGGTCCTTGCGCACCATCGGCCGGTGCGTCGGGATCACCACCACTTCAAGGCCGTAGATCGATTGGAACTCGAAGGCTTCGGTATCGGCGGTGCCGGTCATGCCACCGAGCTTGGCGTACATGCGGAAGTAGTTCTGGAAGGTGATCGAGGCCAGCGTCTGGTTCTCGCGCTGGATCGGCACGCCTTCCTTGGCCTCGACCGCCTGATGCAAGCCGTCGGACCAGCGCCGGCCGGCCAGGGTGCGGCCGGTGAATTCGTCGACGATGATCACTTCACCGTCGCGCACGATGTAATCGACGTCGCGCTGGTACAGCGCATGCGCGCGCAGCGCGGCATTGAGGTGATGCACCACGGTGATGTTGTGGCCGGCGTAGAGGTCGTCCTCGGCGGCGACGATGCCGGCCTCGCGCAGCAGGCGCTCGGCATTCTCCATGCCCTGCTCGGACAGGTGCGCCTGCTTGCCCTTCTCGTCGACCCAGTAGTCGCCGTCGCCGTCTTCCTTCTCTTGCTTCACCAGCTTGGGCACGATGCGGTTGACCCGGGCATAGAGCTCGGGTGATTCGTCGGCGGGGCCGGAAATGATCAGCGGCGTGCGCGCCTCGTCGATCAGGATCGAGTCGACCTCGTCGACGATGGCGAAGTTCAGGCCGCGCTGGAAGCGGTCATCCTTCGACAGCGCCATGTTGTCGCGCAGGTAGTCGAAGCCGTATTCGTTGTTGGTGCCGTAGGTGATGTCCGCGGCGTAGGCGGCTTGCTTGTCGCTGTGCGGCATGCCCGGCACCACCACGCCGACGCTCAGACCGAGCCAGGTGTACAGCCGACCCATCCAGGCGGCGTCGCGCTTGGCGAGGTAGTCGTTGACGGTGACCACATGCACGCCCTTGCCGGACAGCGCATTGAGATAGACCGGCAAGGTGGCGACCAAGGTCTTGCCCTCACCGGTGCGCATCTCGGCGATCTTGCCGGCGTGCAGCGCCATGCCGCCGATCAGCTGCACGTCGTAGTGGCGAAGACCGAGCACCCGGCGCGAAGCCTCGCGGCAGACAGCGAAGGCTTCCGGCAGCAGCTGGTCGAGCGACTCCCCGTTGGCCACGCGCTGTTGGAACTCCGGCGTCTTGGCTTTGAGCTGGTCATCGCTGAGCTTTTCCAGCTCCGCCTCCAGCGCGTTGATGCGGGCGATGGATTTCTGCAGCTGACGCAGCAGGCGTTCGTTACGGCTGCCGAAAAGGCGGGTGAGCAGGCTGTTGAGCATGGGGAAGCCGGATTGGAAAAGGGAAGGCGCGAAAAGCACACGGCCGCGGCAAGCCCGAGGCTTGGCGGCCGGTCAGCTAGTTTAACGTGGGGACGCGGGCGGCACTATCAAGTGCCTGCGCGGCTCAGCCGCGCACCTTGTCCAGATACTGACGCGGGTTGACCTGGCGGCCATTGAGATGCACCTCGAAATGCAGGTGCGAACCGGTGGAGCGGCCGGTGGAACCGACCTTGGCGACCTGCTGACCTGAGCGGACCAGATCGCCCCGCTTCACGGTGTTGGCCGAATTGTGCGCGTAAATCGTCTTGTAGCCGTTGCCGTGATCGATCTCGACCACATTGCCGTAACCGCGACGCACGCCGGAAAAACTCACCACGCCATCGGCCGCGGCCACGATCGGGTCGCCACTGTTGGCATCGATATCGATGCCGAGGTGGTGCGCACGGCCACCGCTGAAAGGATCAGCGCGGGTGCCGAAACGCGAAGAGATGTAGCCGCGGGCCGGCATGCCGGCCGGCGTGCGGCGGTCGTCCAGCGACTGGTCGAACAGCAGCGCTTCGAGCACCGAAAGCTGCTTGCCGGATTCCTCGAATTGCATCTGCAGGCTGTTGAGGCTGGCCAGCAGGTCGGCCGAGGCGATGTCCTCCGGCGACTCCGGACCACCCATGCCGGGGATCTGGTGGAAACTGAATTCGCCCTCGCCCAGCTTGCCGGCGCGCGTCAGACGCTCGCCGAGGGCGTTGAGGCGATTGGCATGCGCCTGCAGCTCGCCGACCCGGCTGGCGATAGCGTTGACGTCACGCTGTGCTTCCTCGCGAGCGGCATCGAGCGCGCTCTGCTGCTGCGCCAGCTCGCTCTTCAGGCGCTCCACTTCAGCCAGCGCTGCACCGTTGGCGCCCCGCGCCAGGTAGCCGCAACCAAATCCCAGTCCGATGATGGCGAACAGTGCTACCGCAGCCAGCCCGCTGACCTTCGGGTTGTCGAACGCCAATTTCTTGGGCGTTCGCAGGAACTTGGCTACGATGATCACATTCACCATGTCGACTCCCGGCAAATCTAAAGCTCCTGGCGCTGCCCGTTCCCGTTCCGCCCTTGAGGCGGCCACGGACCCCGGCCTTGCCCGCGTCATCGAGCGTGCCCAGTGGCTGGACGCCCTCGATCAGCGGTTGCGCCAGACCCTTCCCGCCGCATTGGCAGCGCAGGTGCGCCTGGCCAATGTCAGCGACAAAACCCTGGTTTTCCTTGCCAGCAGCCCGGTCTGGAAAGCCCGGCTGCTGCAAGCCACCCAGACGCTGGAATCGGCCGCGGATGCGGCCGGCCTGCCCGGGCGGGCCCTACTGGTCAAAGTCTCGCCGGCTGCGTGGGCGCTCCCCGCGCCCGCCCCTTCCGGCAAACCCCTGTCCGAGGCAGCACGCGCTTCACTGCGGGCCACCGCACAGTCGATTGCCGACCCCGACTTGCGGGCGCAACTGCTGCGGCTGGCCTCGAAGGGCTGACCGCGACTGCCGGCGAACCTTACCCGGCTTCGCCGCCCGAGTCGTTAAAAGATTGTTGCGCATGGCCGACTGGCGCACGCTTTGGCGTTTTGGCTCAGATGGCCTGCGCCGGATGCGCGTAGGAAATCGGCGCCTGCGCCGGGTCCTGGAAGGTCACCTCTTCCCAGGCCGACGTGTCGGCCAGCAGGGTACGCAGCAACAGGTTGTTGAGCGCGTGACCGGACTTGTAGCCGTAGAAGGCGCCGATCAGGCTGTGCCCGAGCAGGTACAGGTCACCGATGGCGTCGAGGATCTTGTGCTTGACGAACTCGTCCTCATAACGCAGGCCGTCTTCGTTCAACACCCGGTAATCGTCGAGCACGATGGCGTTGTCCATCGAGCCGCCCAGGGCCAGGTTGCGCTCACGCAGGTACTCGATGTCCTTCATGAATCCGAAGGTGCGGGCGCGGCTGACTTCCTTGACGAAGGAAGTCGTGGAGAAATCGATCTCGGTGCTGGAGGTCGACTTGCTGAAAATCGGATGGTTGAAGTCGATGGTGAAGCCGACCTTGAAGCCCTCGAACGGCTCGAAGCGGGCCCATTTGTCATCGTCCTTGACGATGATCGGCTTCTTGATGCGAATGAAGCGCTTCGGCGCACTCTGTTCCTCGATGCCCGCCGACTGCAGCAGGAACACGAAGGGACCGGCCGAACCGTCCATGATCGGCACTTCGGCGGTCGAGAGATCGACATAGGCATTGTCGATGCCGAGACCGGCCATCGCCGACAGCAGGTGTTCGATCGTCATCACTCGCACGTCGCCTTGGATCAGGGCGGTGCAGAGACTGGTATCGCCGACCTTTTCGGCTTTGGCGCGGATCTCGACCGGCTCTTTGAAATCGACGCGACGGAACACGATGCCGGTATCCGGCGCCGCCGGACGCAAGGTCATATAGACCTTCTCGCCACTGTGCAGACCGACACCGGTCGCGCGAATGACGTTCTTGAGAGTGCGTTGATAGATCATCGGACGGCGTTCTCCAGGGCAGGAGCGCACAAAATTTCCCGGAGGATAGCACAGCCATTTCTGGACGAAAGCGAAAATTTCAGCTCATTGTCCTGAATCTGCAACATTGATAACAAAAGCTGAACGATCGTCCCCGTGCGCCGGGCAATAAAAGGGGCCCGCCTGAACGGCGGGCCCAAAGGTTTCCTGTCATCCGAGGCGAGGCGCGCTTCCCCGGGACAATGCCGCGGGGAATCGATCACCACCTCATCGGCCACAAAAGTGACCGAAGGCATCACCGGTCAATCGGCCTGGCGCCGCAGGAAGGCCGGAATATCGAGATAGCTTTGGTCGGAGCCGAGATCATTGAGCGCCGTGGCTGGCGCCGCGGTCTCGCCGCCGCGCGCGCGCAGGCCATAGTTCGGTGCCGCGGTCGAGCTCGCGGCGACCGGCTCGTCGAACTCGGCGTAGGCCGGACCAGTGCCCGTACGGACCAGGCGCACCGGCTGGCGGGCAACCGGGGCTTCCGGCTGACGCAGGGTTTGGCGCTGCACCCCGCGATTAAGGCCAGTGGCGACCACGGTGACGCGGACCTCGTCGGCCATGTCGGGGTCGAGCGATGTGCCGATGACGACCGTCGCGTCCTCGGAGGCGAACTCCTCGATGGTGCGGCCGATTTCGTCGAACTCGGCCATGGTGAAATCGGGACCGGCAGTGATGTTGACCAGCACGCCGTTGGCGCCGGCGAGATTGACCTCGTCGAGCAGCGGATTGCTGATCGCAGCCTCGGCTGCCGCCTGGGCACGATCGTCGCCGCGGGCGACACCGGTGCCCATCATCGCGAGACCCATCTCCGACATCACCGTGCGCACGTCCGCGAAGTCGACGTTGATCAGGCCCGGAGCCACGATCAGATCGGCAATGCCCTTGACCGCGCCGAGCAGCACGTCGTTGGCGGCACGGAAGGCCTGGATCATGGTGGCCTGGCGGCCGAGCACGGTGATCAGCTTCTCGTTCGGGATGGTGATCAGCGAGTCGCAATGCTGCGACAGTTCCTCGATGCCCTTGAGCGCCACCTGCATGCGACGGCGGCCCTCGAACGGAAACGGCTTGGTGACCACGGCGACGGTGAGCACGCCGAGCTCCTTGGCGACCTGCGCCACCACCGGCGCGGCGCCGGTGCCGGTGCCGCCGCCCATGCCGGCGGTGATGAACACCATGTCGGCACCCTGCAGTGCCTCGATGATGCGCTCGCGGTCTTCCAGCGCCGCCTGGCGGCCGACTTCCGGATTGGCGCCGGCACCCAGACCCTTGGTCACGCTGCTGCCGAGCTGCAGCTGCAGCTTGGCGCCGCACTGTTTGATCGCCTGGGCGTCGGTGTTGGCGGTGATGAACTCGACGCCATCGACGCCGGCGTTGACCATGTGCGCGACGGCGTTGCCACCACCGCCGCCGACGCCGACGACTTTGATTACCGCATTGGGGGCCAACTTCTCGATCAGTTCGAAATGTGCCATTGCTCTATCTCCGGATATTGCTGACAGGATGTGTGTTGTTGTTTGTTGTTGTGATTGACGCCGGGGTGACTCAGAACTCGCCGCGGTACCAGGCCCGCAGCTTCGAAAACAGGGTGCCGGCCTTGCCGGCAGACAGGGTGGGACGACGCGGGTTCTCAATCTGGCTGCCCCAGAGCAGCAGGCCGACGCCGGTGGCATGCACCGGATTGCCGACCACTTCGCCCAGGCCCGAGACGTGCTGCGGAATGCCGATGCGCACCGGCATGTGCAGCATCTCCTCGGCCAGCTCGACCACGCCTTCCATGCGCGCAGCGCCGCCGGTGAGCACCAGGCCCGCGCGCACCAGCTCCTCGAAGCCGGAGCGACGCAACTCGGCCTGCACCATCTCGAAGATTTCCTCGTAGCGGTTCTGCACCGCCTCGGCCAGCGCCTGGCGCGCCAGGCGGCGTGGCGGCCGGTCGCCGACGCTGGGCACCTGGATCGATTCCTCGGCCGTCGCCAGCTGCGCCAGCGCGCAGGCGTAGCGGACCTTGATCTGCTCGGCCTCCGGCGTCGGCGTGCGCAGCAGGTGGGCGATGTCGTTGGTGACCTGGTCGCCGGCGATCGGCAGCGATGCGGTATGCCGGATCGCGCCCTGCACGTAGACCGCGATGTCGGTGGTGCCGGCGCCGATGTCGACCAGCACGACGCCAAGCTCCTTCTCGTCGGTCGTCAGCACCGCGGTGCTGGACGCCAGCGACGACAGGATCAGGTCGTCGACCT
>DASUOA010000480.1:0-3587 GCA_036276895.1 Arenimonas sp.
AGCCGGCCAGCAACGGCTGAGCCGACGCGCCAACGGGATTCGTTCTTCGGGGCCGCGGATGCGGCCCCGTTTCATTTGCAGCGACGCGTCGCGTACGTCGCGCGCGGGATGCCCGGGCGATGGCGCAGCGCTACACTGGCCGACACCTGGTGCGAGGTCTTGCCACCTCCTTCTCGCGCCCGCATGGTGTCCGCATGAGCCCGACCGAAACCGCGTCCCTGCGTCTGCTCAGCTGCAACATGCAGGCCGGCTCCAGCACCCGTGCCTACCGCGAGTACGTCACGCGCAGCTGGTCGCATGTGCTGCCCAACGGCAAGCGCCTCAATCTCGACGGCCTGGCCGAACTCGCCGCGCCCTTCGACCTGGTCGGCCTGCAGGAGAGCGACCCCGGCAGCCTGCGTTCGGGCTTCACCAACCAGGCCGACTATCTCGCCGAGCGCGCCTGCTTTCCGTACTGGAGCCACCAGGGCAATCGCCGCATCGCGCGCATCGCCGGCAGCGGCAACGCTCTGCTCAGCCGGCTCGAACCCAGCGAACTGTTCGACTACGCCCTGCCCGGGCGCATCGCCGGCCGCGGCGTGCTGCTGGCGCGCTTCGGCGAAGGCGATGACGGCTGGCTGCTCGCGGTCACGCATCTGTCGCTGGGTGCCCGCTCGCGGCAGCTGCAACTCGACTTCCTCGCCGAATTGCTCGGCGATGCCAAGCGCGTGGTGCTGATGGGCGACTTCAACTGCGCGCCGGAGGCGCCGGAGATGCAGGCGCTGTATCGCCACACCCGGCTGCAGCCGCCGCCGCGCCCGGTGTCGACGTTCCCCAGCTGGGCACCGCAACGCTCACTCGATCATGTGCTGTGCGCCGGCTTCGAGATGCGTGATTACCGGGCGTTGCCGGCGGCGGGCTCCGACCATCTCGCGGTCGCGGTCGAGATCGCGCCGCTGCACTGAAGCACGCGCCGGCTAAGTCAGCGCCAAGGCCGATGCCACCAGTACCAGAAACACCGCGAACACCCGCTTGAGCATGACGCCACTGAGTCGATGGGCCAATCGCGTGCCCCATGGCGCCGCCAGCATCGAAGCCAAGGCGATGCCGAGCGCCGCCGGCAGATAGACAAAGCCCCACATCCCCGCCGGCATCCCGGGCAGGTGGCCTGGACTGGCATAACCGGCGGCACTGGCCAGCGCAATCGCGACGCCGCAGGCGCTCGACGTGCCGACCGCACGCACCGGTGCAACGCCGCGCCAAATCAACAAGGGCACGGTCATACTGCCGCCGCCGATGCCGACCCAGGACGAGATCGCGCCGATCACGCCACCCGCGGCGCTGTAAGCGATACCGCGCGGCGCCTGCGAATGCAGCGCGCGCGCGCGCGGCCAATCCAGCTGCAGTTGCAGTGCCGCCAGCACGCAGTAACCGGCCACGCCCCAGCGCAACCATTCGCCGGGGATGTGCAGCGCCACGCGACTGCCGAGCCAAGCACCCAGCAACAGACCCGGCACCAGCCAGGCCACGCTCGGCCACAGCACACTGCCACGACGGTGATGCGCCGAGGCCGACGACAGGCCGGTGACCACGATGCTGGCCAGCGACGTCGCCAGCGCCGCGTGCATCGCGTGCTCGACCGGCACGCCGTGCAAGGGCAGCAACCACACCAGCGCCGCCACCAGCACGGTGCCGCCGCCGATGCCGAGCAGGCCGGCCAGCACACCCGCAACCACGCCCAGTGCGGGAAACAGCAACCACTCCATTGCGAGCGCTCCTTGCGACGTGTCGTCGATGCGTGATGCTACGATGCCCCGCTTTGGCCCGAACCGATGCGAGTGACCCAATGAATCCGCCGCGCTTCGAATCCGTCTGGCAGAACGTCAGCCCGGCGCTGCAGCAGGAAATCGTCGATTTCTGGATCGCCGAGAACGCCCTGCGCGACCCCGAGGCGGCCCGCCGTCGCGCCCGCCAGGCGGTCTGCATCGCGCGCGGCAGTGATGGGCAACTGGCCGGTCTGTGCAGCGTCGAAGCGCGCGTCGTGCCGCGACTGCGGCAGCGATTGTATTACTACCGCACCTACGTCGGCGCCGCGCATCGCGGCAGCAAGCTGATCTATCCGATGCTGCTGCAGGCGCGCCAGCTGCTGCAGGACTACAACCGCCAGCTGCCCGAACCCGAGTGCATCGGCATCCTGATCGAGTTCGAGAACAAGAGCCTCGGCCAGCACTTCCCCATTGCCTTCGATGACACCAGCAAGTTCGGTTTCATCGGCTACTCGCCGCGCGGGTTGGACCTGCGCGTCAGCTACTTCGATGGCGTGCAGCTGCAGCCGCCGGAAAAGGTGCAGCGCAGCACGCCGGCCGGCTAGGGCTGTTGCTTCGCAGCGGGCCGCGCCAGCTTGCCCAGCATCACCAGGTATTCGCGAAACTCGACCCGGCCATTGCCATCGGTGTCCGCCGTGGCGAATCCGGGCACATTCGGGCCGCTGCCGCGGGCGATCGGCAGCGCCGCGAACTCGGCACTGTCGAGACCGCCATCGGCATCCTTGTCGGCCGCCTGGAAACGCCGGCGCAGGGTTTCGGTCGCCTGCGCGCGACGAATCGCCTGCATGCCGGCGCGGAACTCGTCGCGACTGAGCTGGCCATCGCCGTTCGTGTCCATGCGATCGAAGGCATCGGCCGCCGGCTTGTCGGACTCCGCCACCGCGGCGGGCGCTGCGACGGGCGTCGCCGTCGCCAGGGCCGACGGGGCCAACACCAACAGCGACAGCAGGAGGCAAGCGCGGGCAGCCCGGCTCACAGCGCGATCCCCGATTCGGCTTCGTTCTCGAAGGTGATCAGCTCGCGGATCTCCGGGGTGCGCAGGCCGACCATCATCGGATTGCGCACGCCCGGCAGGAAGCTGATGTCGAACAGCTCGGTGATGTCGCCCTCGAAGCGGATCCACTGCAACACATCGCCGCTGGTCAAGGACACGATCTGCACGCCGCACCACGGATCGGCATCACGCTTCTGCAATTCCTCGTCCAGTTGCAGGCCTTCGAAGCGCTTGTTGCGCGGCTTCGACAACCCCACCGCGGCGACATTGCCGTGGATCGACAGGCCACGCAGGAAGCCGGGGCAGAAGGTATGCGGCACGAAGGCCTTCTTCTCGAAATCGACCCAGCCGAGGTAGCCGGTGCCGGCATTGAGCACCCACAGCCGGCCATCGGCCCAGCGCGGCGAATGCGGCATCGACAGGCCTTCGCAGACGATCTCGTTGGTTTGCACATCGATCACCACGCCACCGTCCTGGCGCCGGTCGCGCCAGCCGTCGACGCTGTCGCTCTTGCACACGGCGGTGACATAGCGCGGCTCGCCATCGCGCATCGCCAGGCCATTGAGATGGCAGCGGTCCTCGGGCGCCAGCTTGCTGATGAAGGGCGGCTTCCAGATCGGCTTGAAATTGTGGGTCAGGCTCAACTCGGCCAGGCACGAGTACTTGGTGTTGACGAACACCACGCGGCCGTTGCTGCGGATGCCGAGTTCGTGGATGTCGAGGTCGCCGATGGTTTGAGCGTTGCGCGGCACGTAGCAGCGGTCGAACACCTTGTGGATCGCCTCGCC
>DASUOA010000481.1:0-2431 GCA_036276895.1 Arenimonas sp.
TACATGTGCACCGGACGGTAGTCGAGGGTGGTCTTGCCGGCCTCGTCGACCCAGCAGAGGGTGTGCTTGTGCCAGTTGACGTCATCGCGCTCGGCGAAATCCTCGCGGGCGTGGGCGCCGCGCGACTCCTTGCGGTTCTCGGCGGAGACCATGGTCGCCACCGCCTGGCCGAGCAGGTTCTGCAATTCGAGCGTTTCGATCAGGTCGGAGTTCCAGACCAGCGAGCGGTCGGAGACGCGCACGTCGGCGAACGAGGCATGCACCTGGCGGATCTTCTCGACGCCTTCCTTCAGGGTCTCGCCGGTGCGGAAGACTGCGGCGTGGTCCTGCATGCTGCGCTGCATCGCGTTGCGCACCTCGGCCGTCGGCGTCGAGCCATTGGCGTGGCGCAGCTTGTCGAGATTGGACAGCGATTTCTCGGTGATCGAGGCCGGCAGCGACTTGTGCGGCGCGCCCGGCTTGATCGTCTCAGCGCAGCGGTTGGCCACCGCGCGACCGAACACCACCAGGTCGAGCAGCGAGTTCGAGCCGAGCCGGTTTGCGCCATGCACCGACACGCACGCAGCCTCGCCGATGGCATACAGACCCGGCACCACCGAATCGGGGTTGCCGTTCTTCAGCGTCACCACTTCACCGTGGTAGTTGGTCTGCAGGCCGCCCATGTTGTAGTGCACCGTCGGCAGCACCGGGATCGGCTGCTTGGTGACATCGACGCCGGCGAAGATCTTGGCCGACTCGGCGATGCCCGGCAGCTTCTCGTGGATGTCGGCCGGGTTCAGATGCGTCAGGTCGAGGTGGATGTGGTCCTTCATTGGACCGACGCCACGACCTTCGCGGATCTCGATGGTCATCGAGCGCGAGACGACGTCGCGCGAGGCCAGGTCCTTGGCGTTCGGCGCGTAGCGCTCCATGAAACGCTCGCCAGCCGAGTTGCGCAGGATGCCGCCTTCGCCGCGCACGCCCTCGGTGATCAGGCAGCCGGCGCCGTAGATGCCGGTCGGATGGAACTGCACGAACTCCATGTCCTGCAGCGGCAGGCCGGCGCGCAGCGCCATGCCGCCGCCATCGCCGGTGCAGGTATGCGCCGAGGTCGCCGAGAAATAGGCACGACCGTAGCCGCCGGTGGCGAGCACGGTGCCCTGGGCACGGAACAGATGCAGCTCGCCGCTGGCCATGTCGAGTGCCAGCACGCCGCGGCAGGCGCCCTCCTCGTCCATGATCAGGTCGAGCGCGAAGTACTCGATGAAGAACTCTGCCGAGTGCGCCAGGGATTGCTGGTAGAGCGTGTGCAGGATGGCGTGACCGGTGCGGTCGGCGGCGGCGCAGGTGCGCTGCGCGGTGCCCTTGCCGTAGTGCGTGGTCATGCCGCCGAACGGGCGCTGGTAGATCTTGCCGTCTTCGGTGCGCGAGAACGGCACGCCCTGGTGCTCGAGCTCGATGATGGCCGGGATCGCCTCGCGGCACATGTACTCGATGGCGTCCTGGTCGCCCAGCCAGTCCGAGCCCTTGATGGTGTCGTAGAAGTGGAAGCGCCAGTCGTCCTCGCCCATGTTGCCGAGCGCGGCGGAAATGCCGCCCTGCGCCGCCACGGTGTGCGAGCGGGTCGGGAAGACCTTGCTGATGCAGGCGGTGCGCAGGCCCTTCTGGGCGAGGCCGAAGGTGGCACGCAGTCCGGCACCACCGGCGCCGACCACGACCATGTCGTAGGTATGTTCGTGGATTTTGTAAGCGGTCGTCATGGCGGGCTCAGGCAGTAAAGACAATGCGGCCGATGGCCAGGATCGAGGCGATGGCGGCGAGCGCGTAGGCGAACTTGACCGCGATCTGCAGCGCCACTTCGAGCGCGCCGTGGATGTAGTCCTCAATAACCACTTGCAGACCGAGGCGCGCATGCCAGAACAACGCCAATGCGAAGGCCAGCAGCAAGGTGGCGCTGAGCGGCTGGGCGATAGCCGCGCGGACCGCCATCTGGTCGGCACCGATCAGGCCGACAGCGAAGACCACGAACCACGGCGACAACAACGCCAGTGCGATCGCGGTCAGGCGCTGCAGCCACCAGTGCTGCACGCCATCCTTGGCCGAACCCAGGCCCTTGGCGCGGGCGAGCGGATGCTGGTAGCTCATAGGACACCTCCGGCGCGAAGTCCGACGTACCAGAGCACCGCGGTGAAGATCACGGCCAACGCCAGCACGGCATAGCCGCTGGCATAGGCCTTGGGAATCTCGAAGCCCCAACCCATGTCCCAGAACAGATGCCGGATGCCGTTGAGAAAGTGGTAGACCAGCGCTGCCGAGAACGCGAACAGCGCGACCTGTCCGAAGACCGAGGCGGAGAACTGCTGGAACGCCGCGAACCCCTCGGCGCTCCCGGCAGCCGCCAGCAGCCAGCAGGCCAACAGGAAGGCGCCGAGCGCCAGTAGCACACCGCTGC
>DASUOA010000482.1:0-26978 GCA_036276895.1 Arenimonas sp.
CGCATCGCCGGTGCCAGCGACGCTGACAACGGCAGGCGGCCATAGCGTTGCGCCAGGTGTGCAAGCCCCGCCGGCAAGCCTGGAATCGCCGCCGCCAGCGCACCATTGATGGCACGATCGCGATCGGCATTGCCGTCGGCATCGAGGTACATGTCGCGGGTCGCGGCCAGCGGCGCACGCTCGCGGGCATCGACGAAGACATCGCGGTTCTCGCTGGCGACGTGCAACAGGAAAAAGGCGCCGCCGCCGAGCCCGGAACTTTCCGGCTCGACCACGCCCAGCGCCGCGCTCACCGCCACCGCCGCGTCGAAGGCATTGCCGCCGCGGCGCAGCACTTCCATCCCGGCGTCGGTGGCCTGGGCATTGGCACTGGCGATGGCCGCCTGCGACGGTTTGGCACGCGGGGCTTCGGCCCACGCGACTGGCGCCAGCATCAACAGCGCGAGCAGCAGCAGGCGCATCATCCGCCCCGCAGGCGCGCCAACTTGGCCAGCAGATCCTCCTGCGACTCCGGATGTGCCGGGTCGGGGTCGATGCATTCCACCGGACAGACCACCACGCATTGCGGCTCCTCGAAGTGTCCGACGCATTCGGTGCAGCGCGCCGGGTCGATCTCGTAGATCTCCTCGCCCTGGTAGATCGCCTGGTTCGGGCAGGCCGGCGCGCAGACGTCGCAGTTGACGCAGAGCGAGTTGATCAGCAGGGCCATGGCGTGGAAAGGCGCCCCGGCCGCAAAGCCGGGGCGCCTGCAGGATCGTGCTTACTTGGCTTCGACGAAGATGTAGCGGGCACCGGCAGCTTCAACTGCAACGCGCACGCGCTCGGCGTCCTCGGCCTTGCCGATGAACAGCACCTGCGAATCCTTCAGCGCATCCGGCTTGGCGTCAGTGAAGGCAGCTTCGATCATGTTGGCCATGGTGGCGCTGTCGGGCGAGCCGAAGGCGAGCATATTGCCCGGCAGCACCGTGCGCTGCACCGCGCTGGCGACCTGCTCGAGCTGGCGGTCGTACATGCTCTTGCCTTCGTAGTCGCCCTCGACCGGCGCCGTGCTGTTCTCCGGCAGGTAATAGGGGAAAACGCGATCGGTGACACCCGCCATGTTGTTGGCGACCACCTTGCCGAGGTATTCCTTCCACTGCGCGTCGTCGCCGTTCTGCGGGGCCACCAGCACGACCGGAGCCACTTCCTTCGGGGCTTCCTCGGCCTGTTTCACGCAGCCGGACAGGCCCAGGGCGATCAGGACGAACAGCATCGGTTGGATCACTCGCTTCATGGTGCTACCTCGTATGAGTCAGGGGGTTGTGGCGCGGCTCCAGCGCGCAGAGAGCGCACTGGCGACCGCCGGGGGGACAAAGCCGGACACGTCGCCACCAAGCCGGGCAACTTCGCGCACCAGGCTGGAGGAGATGAAGCTGTGCTGTTCGGCCGGCGTCAGGAACAGCGTCTCCGCCTCGGGGATGAGATGGCGGTTCATGCTGGCCAGCTGGAATTCGTATTCGAAGTCGGAGACCGCGCGCAGTCCACGCAGCAGCACACCAGCACCGACCTCGCTGACGAAATGCGCCAGCAGCGAGTGGAATCCGCGCACTTCGACATTGGCATGCTGGGCCAGTGCGACGCGCGCCAGCTCGACGCGCTCGTCCAAGGGCAGCACCGGCCCCTTGCCGGGGCTGGCGGCGACGCCGACCACGACCCGTTCGAACAGCGGAGCCGCGCGGCTCACCAGGTCGACATGGCCGTTGGTGATCGGATCGAAGGTTCCGGGATAGACCGCGATGCGGGTTCGGGCCGCGCTCATGCCTTCGCTGGATCCGCACTGATGGGTATGGCCGGAAGTGTAACAGCGCTTTCCTCTGGCTGGCCGCCTTCGACCCGGAACAGCGTGTAGATCACCTCCCGGGTACAGCCGCTCCGGTGTTCGGTCCAACCCGGCGGCAGCGTGAAGCCGGCCTCAAGTCGCATTTCGCAGTACACCCATGCCTTCGGCGCCAGCCATGGCGCCAGTCTGGCGGCCACACGCTCCCAAAGGCTGTCGGCAAAGGGCGGGTCGAGAAAGACCAGATCGAAGCGTCGACCATCCGGGAGACCCAGCCAATCCAGCGCATCGACGCATTGCACCGCGACGCGCTCGACCTTCAACCGCTCGGCGCTTGCACGCAGACTGGCTGCAAGCCGGGCGTCGCGCTCGAGCAGCAGCACCTCGGCGGCGCCGCGTGAGGCCGCCTCGAAGCCCAGAGCCCCAGTGCCGGCGAACAGGTCGAGCACGCGGGCGCCGGGCAGCACAGGCTGCAGCCAGTTGAACAGCGTCTCGCGGACGCGGTCGGAGGTCGGGCGCAGGCCCGGGCTGTCGGCCACCGGCAGCTTCGAGCCACGCAGTCGGCCGCCGATGATGCGCACCTCGCCGGAGGGGCGGCGGGCGTTCATCGGGCTGCGGGAGCGTCCTGATACCATGCGCGCATTGTCCGCGAATCCCCGGCGATGTTCGATTTCCTGAAGAAAAAACCTGAGCCGGCCAAGCCGGTGGCCGCCAAGGAAGCCCCGCGCGGCTTCAGCCCCGACGACCTCGCCCGTGCCTTCACCGTGCACCAGGAGGAGAAGGCGGCGCGCGCCGAGCTCGAGCGCGCCGAAGGCCGCGAAGCGATGCGTGGAACGCTCGGCGCCAGCCTGCTGGCGCGCAGCATCGGCGGCCTGTTCGCGCGCAATCCGCAGCTCGACGAGGAGTTGCTGGAGAACATTGAAACGGCACTGATCTCCGCTGATGTCGGCATGCCGGCGACCACCGAGCTGGTCGAGCGCTTGCGCAAGAAGATGAAGGCACGCGAGTTCAGTGATGCCAATGCGCTGCTGCGGCACTTGCGCAACGACCTGCTGGCGATGCTGATTCCGGTCGCCAAGCCCTTGCAGATCGACGAATCCGCAAAGCCCTTCGTGATCCTCACCGTCGGCGTCAATGGCGTCGGCAAGACCACTACCATCGGCAAGCTGGCACGGCGCTTCCAGCTCGACGGCCACTCATTGATGCTGGCCGCCGGCGACACCTTCCGTGCTGCCGCGGTCGAACAGCTGAAGATCTGGGGCGAGCGCAACAATGTCGCCGTGGTCGCACAGGGGCAGGACGCCGACCCGGCATCAGTCGCCTATGACGGCCTGCAGGCCGCCAAAGCACGCGGCATCGACGTGCTGATCGCCGACACCGCCGGCCGCCTGCACACCCAGCAAGGCCTGATGGCTGAGCTCGGAAAGATCCGCCGCGTGCTCGGCAAGCTCGACGAACGCGCGCCACATGAAGTGCTGCTGGTGATCGACGGCACCACCGGACAGAACGCGCTCAACCAGCTGCGCCAGTTCCATGCCGCCGCCGGCGTCACTGGCATCGTCGTCACCAAGCTCGACGGCACCGCCAAGGGTGGTGTGGTGTTCGCGCTGGCACGCGAGTTCGGGTTGCCGATCCGTTTCATCGGCCTTGGTGAGAAGCCCGAAGACCTGCGCGTGTTCGACCCCGAGGGCTTCGTCGACGCGCTGCTGCCGGAACACCTGGGCGACTGATGCCGATGCCGCGGCTGCGCAGGCGCTGGATCGTCCTGCTGGCGTTGCTTGCCGTCGTCCTGCTGGCAGCGTGGTGGATCAACCGGCAGCTCGAGCCGCAGCGTCTCACCGCACTGGTACTGCGCGAAGCCGGGCGAGCACTTGATCTCGAACTGAGCATCGACGGCGAACCGCAGTACGCGCTGCGCCCCGAGCCGCGACTGGTGTTACCCAAGCTCGAGGTCCGCCGCCGCGGCGACTTGCCGCCGCTGCTGCGCGCGCGTCGTGTCGATGTGTCCTTGCCATGGGCAACGCTGCTCGATGCCGATGCCCCACTGGCCATCACCCGTATCGAACTCGATGCGCCGCAGCTCGATTTGGTCTTGCTGCGCGGCTGGCTGGACTCACGTCCGCCGGGCGATACACGGTTGCCGACATTGAGCGCGGGGCTGTCGATCCGCGATGGCGAAGTCCGCGACCAGGCGTGGTCAGCACGCGCCGTCCAACTCTCGCTGCCGCGCTTTGCCGCGAACGAGCGGCTGCATGTCGAGCTCGACGCCGAAGTGGCCTATGCCGAACAGCGCATGCAGTTCGCCTTGACGCTGGATCTTGAGCGGATCGCTGCTGCCACGCCGGTCGACGCTGCACTGCTGGGGCGCTGGCAGTTCGATGGCCACGATGTGCCAGTCGAACTGCGGATGGCCGGCGATTACCAGTCGCTGCCCGAGGGTCACGCACTGCGCGTCGGCACGTTGCTGCTGCGCAGCTCCGACCCGCTGCCGGATTTCGCCGGCAGCGGCAGCTTCGAACTCGGCGATGCGCTGGTCCTCAGCCTCGAAGGCGAAATGCCGGACTGGCGTCATGGCTGGCCGGCATTGCCGCCACCGCTGCACGAGTCGACCTCGCCGCTGGCGATCACTCTGGGCTACCGCGGCGGATTCGATTTCGGCGGCGAGCTGCAAGCGGACATCCGTCGCGATGACACCCGCGCCAGCGCGCAGCTGCGCTGGCCCGAGCTGCAGCAGTGGCTTCAGGCCGAGAGCACGGCCGAGCTGTTGCCGCCATTGCGGGCGGACATCGAAACACCCCGCATCGAGATCGATGGCGCCACGCTCGAGGGCGTGCGCGTGCGCATCGACGATCCGGAGCCGGCGCACTGATGCCAGCCCCGGGCTCGAGCTTGGCCGAACGGCTACTGGCGTGGTTCGACACGCACGGCCGCCACGACCTGCCTTGGCAACATCCGCGCACGCCGTATCGCGTCTGGTTGGCGGAAATCATGTTGCAGCAGACCCAGGTGCAGACCGTGCTGCCCTACTACACGCGCTTCCTCGATGCACTGCCCGATCTGCCCTCGCTGGCAGCGGCAGAGCACGACACGGTGATGGCACTGTGGGCCGGCCTTGGCTACTACGCGCGCGCACGCAACCTGCATCGCGCGGCAAAACTCTGTGTCGAGCAGCATGGCGGCGAGCTGCCAAGCGACATCGAGGCGCTGTCGGCGCTGCCCGGCATCGGCCGCAGCACCGCCGGCGCCATCCTGGCGCAAGCGCATGGCCAGCGGCACGCCATCCTCGATGGCAACGTCAAACGCCTGCTCTGCCGGCTGCATAGCATCGAGGGTTGGCCGGGAACCACCACCGTCCAGAAGCGACTGTGGCAGCTCAGCGAATCGCATCTACCGAGCGCGCGGCTTGCCGACTACACGCAGGCGATCATGGATTTCGGCGCCACCCTGTGTCGGCGCAGCAATCCGGACTGCGACCGTTGCCCCCTGCAGTCGGACTGCATCGCCTTTCACCAAGGTCGCAGCGCCGAGCTGCCACAGCCGCGGCCGGGCAAGCCATTGCCGCAACGGCATACCTGGATGCTGCTGCTGCACGACAACGCCGGGCGGATCTTGCTGCAACAACGCCCGCCCAGCGGCATCTGGGCCGGCCTGTGGTCACTGCCGGAAGCCGCCGACCACATCGACGCACGACACAGCCTCGCACGGCACGCAGAAGCCGACTTCGACAGCTTCGAAACGCTGCCGACCATCGAACACACCTTCAGCCATTTCAAGTTGCAGATCGAGCCGCTGCGCTGGTACGGCTGCCGCCCGCGCGCTGCGGTCGGCGATAATGACGGCACGCGCTGGTTCGATCGCGACGCACTGCAATGCGTCGGCCTGCCAGCACCGATCCGGCGATTGCTGCAAAGCGCCGTCGACCCCTGAAACGCACTCACGGAAAAGCCATGTCCCGCACCGTCTTCTGCCACAAGGATCAATGCGAACGCGAAGGCCTGGCCTTCGTGCCCTGGCCGGGCGCACTCGGCAAGCGCGTGTTCGAGCAAATCGGGCAACCGGCGTGGCAGGCCTGGCTGGCGCACCAGACCATGCTGATCAACGAGAACCGGTTGTCGCCGCTGGATCCCAAGCATCGCGCCTTCCTTGAAGGCGAGATGGAGAAGTTCCTGTTCGGTGATGGCGCGGAGAAGCCTGCGGGCTACGTGCCCGAGGGCGGTTGAGCGAAGTCAGTCCGCTGCTTCGGCCTTGCGCTTTGCCTTGCGCGCCTCGCGCAAGGCCTTGGCGTCGACTTTCCAGATCTTGGTGATCATGCAACTCTGGTCGCCGACCACAACCCGACTGGACATCGCGTCCAACCAAGGCGTCTTTTGCACCACCGCGATCTGGTGTGCGCTTTCGAGATTCCAACAACTGCCGTCCACCTCGAGCAGCCAAGCCTTTGAGGCTCCCTCCGACACCATCAGATGACGATCGCCCAACGTCTCGTAGCCACTCAGGCGAACCGAGGACAGGCGCTGCGCACTGAGTACGGGCTCACCGGCGTGGACCATGACTTCTGCCAGTTTCTCATTGACCCGCGGCGCGCCGGCAGACGCACAAGCTCCGAGCATCAGACTCGACAACAAAAGCAGGCCATTGCGCTTCATATTTGCTCTCCGGATTGGTTCGATCGCTGCATACACGCTAGCGCCAGCCGGCAGCGCACGCCACGCCTGTAGAGTCGGCGGTTAAGCCGCGGCTGGGTTTGCTGAGCCGCGACTGTCGCATCGGCAGACGCGCCGAGTCGCCCAAGGCTTGCCATGCGCCGCCCGCCCGTCTAGAATTCTCGGCTCTTCGCGGCCGCACCTGGCCGCGAGCTTGTATCAGGCCGAGTAGCTCAGTTGGTAGAGCAGGGGATTGAAAATCCCCGTGTCGGCGGTTCGATTCCGTCCTCGGCCACCATACGCAAACACGAAGCCCGCCTGCTTACGCACGCGGGCTTTCTGTTTTCCCGGACCCTGTCGTTGTGCTCAGGCGGCGCCGAGCACTCGCGAACTGGCTTGCGGTTTCACGCTGCCATGCGGGTCATACAGTGCCGGCTGCGGCTGCCGACCGAGCTGGCGCAAAGTCCAGTCGACCACGCGACGACGACGGCTCAGCAGATGGCCGTTCTCGCGATTGAGGTCGGCCAGCGCCGACAAACGCGCCGCGAACTGCTCGGACGGCGGATCCGCCTCCAGGCGGCGCAGGGCATCGAGCTTGGCTTGGCTCGCGACCAGCAGGCCTTCGACATCATTGACCACCAGCGCTTCGCGCTCGTGGCGCAATGCGCCTTCGAGGTCGCTCAGGGCAGCCGGCTCCGGCAGGCCCAGGCTCATCCCGTCAGCTTCCGCTCAAGCGCGATCAGCCGCGAAGCGATTTCCTGCGGGTTGATCGTGTACTTGCCAGCAGCGATGTCGGCGCGGATCGAATCGATGCGGGCCTGGTCCATCGGCGGTGGCGCGGCGCCCACTTCGCGCTGGGCGGTGAGCATGCCAGCTGCTTCGCCGCTGAGCTCAAGCCGATCGGCGGCAGGCACTGCGGCCGGAGCGCCTTCCTGGTCGTTGCCGGCACGGTTGACCGGTCGGCTGACAGGCGGGCCGGCGGCGCCGGTGAGGGGGTTCGGATTGTCGATTCGGCTCGCCATGGCGGGCACCTTTTACGGGTCTTGGCGGGACTAACGGCGCGGCAGGAGAAAACTTTAGGACATTCGGCAGCTGGAACTAGATCCCGACCTCGACCTCGCCACCCGGCCGCACCACGCCTTGCAGCATACGCCTGGAGGACAGGTTTTCCACGTTGACGCGCTCGCCGGCACCGGCATCGCCGAGTGCCTTGCCGGCGGCCCGGACCTCGATACCGCCGGCCCGCGCCACCACCACCACGCTGTCGCCGCGCCGGACCAGACGCGGCGACTGCACGTCAGCCGCGGTCAGGATCGCCCCCGCCGGCAGCGGCCGACGCAAGCGGTAACCCTGCACTGCGTCGAGATCGACCAGGGCCCCGACCACCCGGCCAACGTCGCGACGCTCCAGCGCCAGCGCGTCGCCACCCAGTGTCTCGCCCGGCATCAAGGGACGCTGCAGTACCAACACCTCCTGAACCCGGCGCACCCGCACCGGCACATACAGGCGCCAGCCACTGCCGCCCGGGCAGACCACCTCGACCGTACCGGAGCTGGCCGGCTGCGCTTGCAAGGCGGTGGCGCAGGCCGGCAATCTGAGCGCGGAATCGACCACCGCCTCGACCTCGACGCCGGAACTGCCGGCGCCGGGGATGGCCGCCACCGCCGCTTGCTGGATACTCTCGGCTGGCTGGAAACTGGACGCCGAGACAGCCGCGGCGAGCGGCAGCGCGAACAACGCGGCAAGTATTCGGGAGGTACGGCGCATGCAATACATCGCAGTGTCCAGGATTCGACCTGGGGCATCGATGCAAGCCACGTGCCGGCTCAAGTTCTGTCCGCCGCTGCCGTTGAGGCAAATGCCATGAGCAAGGATCTTCTCAATCGCATCGAGCAGAGCACCCGCCTCGCCGGCCACAACCGGCTGGCACTGCTGCTGTTCCGTTTGGGTGGTCGCCAACTTTTTGGCGTGAATGTCTTCAAGGTGCAAGAGGTGCTGCGCCGCCCGCCGCTGTTCGCCCTACCGTCGACGCCCTCGCGGGTGCTTGGCGTGGCCGACGTGCGCGGCCGCTCGGTGCCGGTGCTCGACCTCGGCCGCGCCATCAGCCACCCCGAAACCGATATCAACGCCAACTACCTGGTGGTGACCGAGTTCAACCGGTCGGTGCAGGGCTTCCTGGTCAGTGCCGTCGATCGCATCGTCAATATCGCCGTCGAAGAGATCAAGCCGCCGCCGTCCAATGCCGGCGAAGAAAGCTACCTCACTGCGATGACCCGCTACCAGGGCGAGCTGATCCAGATCCTCGACGTCGAGAAGGTGCTGGCCGAGGTGATCGGCGCCAACATGGATTTCCATCTGCCCGAAGAGCACGTCGGCGAGAAGCTCGGAAACGTGCTGGTGGTGGACGACTCGCGGGTGGCACGCAGCCAGATCCAGCGCGTGCTGGAAAAGCTCGGCTTGCAGGCGACGGTGATGCCCGATGGCCTGCAGGGCCTGCAGCACCTCAAGGCCATGGCCGATTCCGGCACCAAGCCCAGCAGCCATTACAAGATGGTGATCTCCGACATCGAGATGCCATCCATGGACGGCTACACGCTGACGACGGAAATCCGGCGCGACCCGCGCCTGGCCGATCTCTACGTGCTGCTGCACACCTCGTTGTCGGGCATTTTCAACAACGCCATGGTCGAGCGCGTCGGCGCCAACTGCTTCGTGCCCAAGTACAGCCCGGACGAGCTGGCCGAGCGCATTCTCAACGCCATCGCCGTCGCCAACGAGGCCGCGCGCAACGCCGCTTGAGAGCTTCCGACAGCAGTCGCCGGCCGTTCTGGCACAGACTTTGCCTCTGATTCCGACAGGTAAATCCGCCCTCCAAGGAGGCGCGCCATGTCGGACTCCAGCCTTGGCCTATTCGGCATCCATGGCCAGGCCCTGCTCTATCGGCAGGACCGGCTCAATCTGATCGCCGGCAATCTGGCCAATGTCGACACGCCGCATTTCAAGGCGCGCGACATCGAGTTCCAGGATGCACTCAAGGCGGTCGCCGAGCGTGAATCCAGTACCCGCCTGCTGCGCACCCAGCCGCGCCATATCGACAACACCGGCGCCGCTGCCGGCACCGGCATCAGCGAGTTGGAAAGCCTGCGCGTCTATCGCACGCCGCTGCAGCCCAGCCTCGATGGCAACACCGTCGATGCCAACCACGAGCAGGCCTCGTTCGGCCGCGCCGCACTCGAGTACCGCGCCACCCTCACCTTCATCGATGGCCGCATCCGCACGCTGACCAGTGCCATCAAAGGAGAATGACCATGAGCTCCCTGCCGATCTTCGACATCGCCGGCTCGGCCCTCTCCGCGCAATCGGTGCGCATCAACACCCTGGCCAGCAATCTGGCCAATGCCGACAACGTCAGCGGCGATCCCAACGCGGTGTACAAGCCGCGCGACCCGCTGTTCACCACCACGCCGATGGGCGACGACTCGCTGCAGGGCGTCCGCGTCACCAGCATCGAAGAATCGAAGAGCGAACCGCTCAAGCGCTATGAACCGGGCCATCCCTTGGCCGATGGCGAAGGCTATGTCTACGCGCCGGCGATCGACCCGGTGGCGCAGATGGTGAATCTGATCTCGGCTTCGCGGAACTACCAGGCCGGCGTCGAGATGATCAACACCGCCAAGGAACTGGCGTTGGCGACGCTCAACATCGGCCGCTGAGGAGAAACATCATGAGCGTCAGCCTCGAACAGATGAGCCAGCAGTTCAGCCGCAGCCAGATGGAGCAGGCGGAACGGCAACGCACCGAGCTCGGTCAGGACGCCTTTCTGCGCCTGATGACCGAGCAGCTCAAGTACCAGGATCCACTCAGCCCGCTCGACAATGCCGAGTTCGTCAGCCAGATGGCGCAGTTCTCGTCGGTCAAGGGCCTGCAGGAGCTGCAGACCAGTTTCAACACCCTGGCCAACAACATGACGGCCAACCAGGGCCTGCAGGCGGCGGCGCTGATCGGGCACAACGCGCTGATTCCCGCCGACCATGGCACCTACGACGGCGATTCTCCGGTCGACGGCGCCGTCTGGGCCGACGGCCCCGGCTGGGTCGTGGTCGAGGTCAAGGATGCCGAAGGCAATCTCGTCCGCCGCGTCTCGGTCGAAGCCACCACCCAGGGCGATACCTCGTTCAGTTGGGATGGCACCGACCAGAGCGGCGCACCGCTGCCGGCCGGCGAATACAGCTTCTCCGCCAGCTTCATCGATTCCGGCGGCCAGATGAGCGAGGCGGTGCCGATGCTCAGCGGCCGCATCGACAGCGTCGTGCTTTCGTCACAAGGCCTGGTCCTCAACCTCGCCGGTCTCGGCCCGGTGCCGCTCAGCGCGGTCCGTCGCATCGGTTAGCCGTCCCTCCCCGCCACCGCGCCAACGCTCCCCAGGAGAACCGTAATGAGCTTCCGCATCGCCCTCAGCGGCCTCAATGCCGCCAACACCGACCTCAGTATCACCGCCAACAACATGGCCAACGTCAACACCACCGGCTTCAAGCTTTCGCGTGCGGAGTTCGGTGATGTGTTCCCGGTGTCCTCGCTCGGCTTGTCACGCAACGCCACCGGCGCCGGCGTGCAGGTCTCCGCCGTTGCCCAGCAGTTCGCCCAGGGCAATATCGACTTTACCGACAACAGCCTCGACCTCGCGGTCTCTGGCACCGGCTTTTTCACACTCTCGCAGAACGGAATCGTCAGCTACTCACGTGCCGGTGCCTTCGGCGTCGACCGCGAGGGCTTCCTGGTCAACAACGACGGCAAGCGCCTGCAGGCATTCCCGCCGAATCCGGCCGGCGTCGGGTTCGACACCGGCCGCCTGGCCGACCTGCAGCTGTCCAATGCCGACAATCCGCCCAACGCAACCAGCGAAGTAACGGTCGGCACCAACCTGCCGGCCAACGCGGCGGTGCCGCTGACCGCGCCATTCGATCCACTCGACCCCAATACCTTCAATCACACCACGTCGCTGACCGTGTTCGATTCGCTCGGCGTGTCGCACGTGCTGTCGGTCTACTACATCAAGACCGCCAACCCGAACGAGTGGGAGTTGGAGGGCATCATCACCGACATCGACGGCAGCACCACCAATGTCACCAGCGGTGGCGCGATCACCCTGCAGTACGATTCCGGCGGTTTCCTGACCACGCCGGCACCGCCGTCGATCGCGACGCTCGACTCCTACACACCGTCCACCGGTGCAGCGGGGTTCGCCATCGACCTCGACCTTTCCGAATCCACCCAGTACGGCGAGCGCTTCAGTGTTACCCGGCTGGTGCAGGACGGCTTCACCACCGGCCGGCTGTCCGGCCTCGAAGTGAGCCCGGAGGGCGTGGTGTTCTCGCGCTTCACCAATGGCCAGACCCAGGAGCTGGGGCAGATCGCGCTGGCGACCTTCGCCAACCCGCAGGGCCTGCAGAACATCGGCAACACCAGCTGGGGCGAGACCTTCGACTCCGGACAGCCGCTGCGCGGCCAGGCCGGCTCGTCGGCCTTCGGCCTGATCCAGTCGGGTGCGCTCGAGGCCTCCAACGTCGACCTCACCGAGCAGCTGGTGAACATGATCACGGCGCAGCGCAACTTCCAGGCGAACGCCAAGATGATCACCACCTCCGACCAGTTGACGCAGTCGATCATCAATATCCGCTAACCAAAAAGCGGCCGAAGCAGCGGAGTAATTCGACATGGACAAGGCTCTCTACGTGGCAATGACCGGCGCCAGCGCATCGCTTCGCGCGCAGGCTTCGGTCGCCAACAACCTCGCCAATGTCGATACCGCCGGGTTCAAGGCCGAGCTCGCCGCTACCGAGGCCTTCCAGGTCCGCGGCCCGGGATGGAATTCCCGGGTCGCGGCGGTGCCGATCGAGCAGGGCTTCGATCGCAGTGTCGGTGCCATCCACCAGAGCGACCGCCCGCTCGACATCGCCCTGCTCGAAGGGCGCTGGCTGGCGGTGCAGGCCACGGATGGCACCGAGGCCTACACCCGCAACGGCCAGCTGCAGGTCAATGCACTCGGCCAACTCACCACCAGCGGCGGCGAGCCGGTACTGGGCGAAGGCGGCCCGATCGCCATCCCGCCCTACCAGCAGATCAACATCGGCAGCGATGGCAGCATCTCCATCGTGCCGCAGGGCCAGACCGCCGCCACCGTTGCCATCGTCGGCCGCTTGCGCGTGGTCGATGCACCGGCCGAGCGTCTGCAACGACGCCCGGACGGATTGATGCGTGACACCCAGGGCGGCTTCGAGCCCGCCGCCGGCCGCGTACTCACCAGCGGCGCCTACGAGGGCAGCAACGTCAATGCCGCCAGCGAAATGGTGCAGATGATCCAGCTGCAGCGGCAGTACGAGATGCAGGTCAAGGTCATCAGTCGCGCCGACGAGAACGCGCGCAGCGCCAATGGTCTGCTCAAGTTGAGTTGACGGCGACGGCGCACCGTCGCCGCCCGCGGCACGGCTCTTGCAGCTTCATGGATGAGGCAGAGGCCGCAAGGCAGCCGCCGGGCAGGAGCCCAAGTGCCGCGGAGGCCATGGATGGCCGGGAGCGGCCGCACCGAATCGCACAGGAGCCAGCGTCATGAACCCCGCCCTCTGGATCGCCAAGACCGGCCTCGATGCGCAGCAAACGCGCATGCAGGTGGTCTCCAACAACCTCGCCAACGTCAACACCGTCGGCTACAAGCGCGGTCGCGCCAGCTTCGAAGACCTGCTCTACCAGCAGGTGCGCCAGCCCGGCGGCGCCGTTTCGCAGCAGGACCAGCTGCCCTCGGGCCTGAATCTGGGCACCGGCGTACGCGTGGTTTCGACCGAGAAATTCTTCAACCAAGGCAACATGCTGCAGACTGGCAGCGCGCTCGATGTCGCGATCAACGGCCGCGGCTTCTTCGAAGTGCTGATGCCCGACGGCAGCATCGGCTACACCCGCGACGGCAGCTTCCAGGTCGACTCGCAGGGCCGGCTGGTGACCAATGGTGGCCTGCCGGTGCAGCCCGGCATCCAGATTCCCGACGGTGCGCTGTCGGTATCGATCGGCCGTGACGGTACGGTGTCGGTGCTGGTGCAGGGCAATACCGCGCCGCAGCAGATCGGCAACCTCACCACCACCGACTTCATCAACGCCGCCGGCCTGCAGCCGCTGGGCGAGAACCTGTTCGCCGAAACCGCAGCCAGCGGCCCGCCGAACCAGGGTACGCCGGGTCTCAACGGCCTCGGCAGTCTGGTCCAGGGTTCGCTCGAGAGTTCCAACGTCAACGTGGTCGAAGAGCTGGTGTCGATGATCGAAACCCAGCGCGCCTACGAGATGAATGCCAAGGCGATCTCGACCACCGACCAGATGCTCGGCTTCCTCAACTCGAATACCTGAGGTCCGTCATGAACCGCCGCCTCCGTGCCATCGCCCTTGCCTGCTCTGCCTGCGCGGCGTTGGCGCTGCTCGCCGGTTGCGCCAGCACCAGCGGCACCTACGCCGCCTACCCGACCGCCTTCGATTACCCCTATCCGGAGTATCCGCAGGCGCAGACGCTGCCGCGCAAGGGCGACAAGCAGCAGGCTCCGGGCATGCCGATGGCCGCGCCGGTACCGGTTGCGGCAGCACCGCAGGCCACGACGGCCGGCGCCATCTATCGCGAAGGTGGTGGCGGGCTGGCCTTGTTCCAGGACCGCAAGGCGCTGTATCCCGGCGACCTGCTGACCATCACCCTGGTCGAGCGCACCACCGCCACTGCCAGCACCAGCACCAGCACCACCAAGGACAGCGAGACCGAGCTCGGCATCACTAGCCTGTTCGGCGCGCCGGTGACTATCAATGGCCGCGACCTCGGCTCGACCAGCACCAGCGGCGAGCGCGCCTTCAGCGGTACCGGCAACAGCGCGCAAAGCAATCGACTCGATGGCAGCGTCACCGTCACCGTGGTGCAGCGCCTGGCCAACGGCAACCTGGTGGTGCGCGGCGACAAGCTGATCCGCCTCAATCAATCCGACGAGATCGTGCAGATCATGGGCATCGTCCGTGCCGCCGATATCGGCCCCGACAACACCGTGTCGTCCAGTCGCGTCGCCGACGTGCGCATCGCCTACGGCGGTCGCGGCGCCGTCGCCAAATCCAATGTCATGGGCTGGCTGTCGCGCTTCTTCCAGTCGCCGCTGTTCCCGATGTGAGGCCCGCCATGCTGCGTATTGCTGCCCTGCTTTGCCTTTCCCTGATGCTGCCGGCCACCGTCGGCGCGCAGCAGGCCGAGCGCGTCAAGGATCTGGCCAAGGTCCACGGCGTGCGCAGCAATCCGCTGGTCGGTTACGGCCTGGTGGTCGGTCTCGATGGCACCGGCGACCAGACCAGCCAGGCGCCGTTCACCGTGCAATCGCTCAAGGCGATGCTGTCGCAACTTGGCGTGACCATTCCCGCGGGCGTCAACCCGCAGCTCAAGAACGTCGCAGCGGTGGCGATCCACGCCGAGCTGCCGCCGTTCGCCAAGCCCGGCCAGACCATCGACATCACCGTCTCTTCGATCGGCAACGCGGCATCGCTGCGCGGCGGTTCGCTGCTGATGACGCCGCTGCGTGGTGCCGATGGCGAGGTCTACGCGGTGGCGCAGGGCAACCTGGTGGTGGGCGGCTTCGGTGCGGCGGGCCGCGATGGCTCGCGCATCGCCGTCAACACGCCGAGTGCCGGCCGCATTCCCGGCGGCGCCATCGTCGAGCGCGCCATTGCCGACCCGCTGCCGCTGGCCGGTGAGCTGCTGCTCAATCTCAACCGCGCCGACTTCACCACCGCGACGCGGTTGGTCTCGGCGATCAACAGCGGCTTCGGCCCCGACACCGCGCGTGCGCTCGATGCCGTCACCGTGGCCGTGCGCTCGCCCAGCGACCCGTCGGCGCGCATCGCTTTCCTATCGCAGGTCGAGAACCTCACGCTGACACCGGGCGAAGAGCAGGCCAAGGTCGTGGTCAATGCCCGCACCGGCACGATCGTCATCGGCCAGCACGTGCGCGTGCGGCCGGCGGCGGTGGCGCATGGCTCGCTCACCGTCAGCATCAGTGAAGGCGTTGAAGTCAGCCAGCCGCAGCCGTTCTCCGAAGGCGAGACGGTCGCCGCCGCGACCTCCACCGTCGAAGCCGAGAGCACCGGCAGCCGCATGTTCCTGTTCGAAGGCGGCGTATCGCTGGAAGAGATCGTGCGCGCGGTCAACCAGGTCGGCGCCGCACCGGGCGACCTGGTCGCGATCCTCGAAGCCCTCAAGCAAGCCGGCGCCCTGCGCGCCGAACTGGAAATCATCTAGGACGCCGCCGTGGACCTCCGCCCCGCCCTGCCGCAACTGCTGCCGATGCCGCCCAAGGCGGTGCCGGAGTTGCGGCCGCTGGGCCCGCAGGCGATGGCGCTCGCCAAAGACAACACCGCCGACGCCGCGAAGATCGACAAGGTCGCGCGCGATTTCGAATCGCTGTTCGCCAAGATGCTGATCTCGAGCATGCGCCAGACCAGCTTCGGCGACGAGCTGATGGGCAACGACGAGAAGACCTTCCGCGACATGTACGACCAGCAGCTGGCCAAGACGCTCAGCGCCGGCCAGGGCCTCGGCCTGGCACCGGCGATCAAGCGCCAACTGGCGGCTGCCCAAGGCAGCGCCGAGACATCGGCATTGCCGACCTATATCCCGCTTGGCGGCTCTGCCGCTGCACCGGCTCCGGAGGGCGCTACGTCAATCGACACCAGCGAACCGGCGCCGGTGCAGGGCAGCTATCACCGCCCCGCGTCCACACGCACGCCGGCCTGGCTGTCGTCGCGCAGCCAAGCCACCGACGACCGCGGCCACTTCGACCTGCGCGCGGCCACCGGCCCCGAGGCGACCGCCACGCCGGCCCTGCCCGCGCATGCCTTCACCCGGCTGCCGCCGATTCCCACCGCACCAGCCGCGCCGGTGGTATCCAGCAAGGCCGCACGCGGCACGCCGGAGGCCTTCGTCGCCCGCATCTGGCCGCAGGCGCAGCGCGCCGCCGCCGAGCTCGGCGTCGATCCGAAGATGCTGGTCGCGCAGGCCGCGCTGGAAACCGGCTGGGGCCGGCATGTGGTCGGCCGCGGCAATACTGGCGAGGGCGGCAACCTGTTCGGCATCAAGGCCGGACGCAGCTGGGAAGGCGACGCCGTGCGCGCCGCCACCCGCGAGTTCGCCGCCGGCCGAATGGTCACGGAAGAAGCGCGTTTCCGCAGCTACGACTCGGTCGAGGCCAGCTTCAACGACTACGTCGCCCTGCTCAAGACCAGCCCGCGCTATGCCGATACCCTGCGCAGCGGCGGCGATGGCCGGCGCTTCGCGCAGTCGTTGGCACGGGCCGGCTATGCCACCGATCCGCATTACGCCAACAAGCTGATCGCCATCGCCGAAGGCCCGACCCTGCGCCGCGCGCTCGGGCAGCTCAACTCCGGCCCCGTACTTGCCGATAACGACAACAAGGCGTCGCCGCGCGCGATGTCCGGGACCTAAGCCATGCCTGATCTGCTCTCCACCAGTACCTCCGGTCTGCTCGCCTTCCAGCGCACGCTGGCGACGATCAGCCACAACGTGGCCAACGCCAACACCGAGGGCTACAGCCGGCAGCGCGTCGAACTCGCGTCGCGGCTGGGCCAGAACCTCGGCTACGGCTATGTCGGCTCGGGCGTGAAGGTTGAGGACATCACCCGCATCACCGACAGCTTCATCTTTACTCGCGCGCTCGACTCGAAGGCGGAGATCGCGCGTCTGGCGCAGATCTCGGCGATGGCCGGGCGGATCGATGTCAGCTTCTCCGACGGCACCAGCAATCTCGGACGGCCATGGTCGGCGTTTTTCGATGCGGCCCAGGGTATCGCCGTGCAGCCGGCCTCCAGTGCCGCACGCGAGCAGTTCCTGGCCGATGCTGGCGCCTTGGCGCACCGCTTCCGCAGCCTCGATGCCGAGCTCAAGGAGATGGACTTCGAGCTCGACCGCCGCCTCGAAGGCAACATTGCCCGCGCCAACGACATCTCCGCCGAGATCGCCCGGCTCAATACCGAGATCGCCCGCCAGACCTCGGGCGATGCGCAGCCCAACGACCTGCTCGACCAGCGCGAAAAGCTGGTCGGCGAAGTCGCCAAGCTGACCGGCGCCCTGGTGCAGATGCAGGACGACGGCTCGATGAATGTGTTCACCCCGACCGGCCAGGCCCTGGTCGTCGGCAGCGTGGCCTCGCGCCTGACCGCCGTGACCGATCCCTTCCGCCCCGAGCGGCGCACGCTGGGCGTCAGCACCGGCGCCGGCACCGTGCTGTTGCCGAGCAACAGCGTCGGCGGCGAGATCGGCGGGCTGATGGAAGTACGGCGCAGCGTGCTCGACCCTGCATTGGCCCAGCTCGGCCGGCTTGCCGCGACCCTGGCTTTCGAGTTCAACGCCCAGCACCGCCAAGGCATGGACCTCTACGGCGATCTCGGCGGCGATTTCTTCTCGATGCCGGTGCCGCGCGTCGCCGCGTACAGTGGTAACGCCGGCACCGCCGACTTCGCCGCAACCATCGTCGATACAGCCACGTTGAGCGGGCGCGATTTCGAGATGCGCTTCGACGGCGCGACCTGGACTGCGCTCGACGCCGGCACCGGCGCGAGCCTGACCATGACCGGCACCGGGACGCTGGCCGACCCCTTCCTGGTCGGCGGCGTCAGCCTGGTGCTGTCAGGTGCCGGCGCTGCCGGCGATCGCATCCTGGTGCAACCGACCACGGGCGCGGCTGGCAGCCTGCAACTGCTGATCAGCGACCCCAACCGCATCGCCGCGGCGTTGCCGGTCCGCGCCAGCGCCGATCTTGGCAATCTGGGCAACGGCGCCATTGCCAGCCTGCAGGTCGATGACGTCACCGACCCCAACTTGCAGAACCCGGCGGTGATCGAGTTCCTCGATGCCAGCACTTACACCATCGACGGCGGCGCCCCCATCGCCTATGCCCCGGGCGACACCATCAGCGCCAACGGCTGGAGCCTGACCCTCGAGGGCACGCCGCAGGCGGGCGACATCTTCAACGTCGACACCAACATCGCCGGCTCCAGCGACAACGGCAACGCGCGCATCTTCGCCTTGATCGACGATGCCCGCGTGCTCGATGCCGGCAACCGCTCGCTCAACGAAGCTTTCCAGGGCATGACCACGGCGATCGGCACTTCGGCGCGCAGCAACCGCGAAGCCCTCGATGCGCAGACAGTGATCGACGCCCGCGTGCAGTCCGAGCGTGAGTCGGTCTCCGGCGTCAACCTCGATGAAGAGGCCGCCAACATGCTGCGCTACCAACAGGCCTACCAGGCCGCCTCGCAGATGATCGGCGTCGCCCAGACCCTGTTCCAGTCCCTGCTCAACTCGGTGCAGCGATGACGCGCATCTCGACATTCGGCGTGCAGAACGCGGCGGTCGCGCAGATGATGGCGCAGTACGCCAAGCTCGCGCGCACGCAGAACCAGCTGTCCACCGGCAGCCGGCTGCTCACCGCCGCCGACGATCCGGTGGCCGCCGGCGTTGCCCAGGCACTGGATCGCGCCGTCGCCGAGACCGAGCGCTACGGCGCCAATGCCAATTTCATGAAGCACCGCCTGGCCATGGCCGAGTCGTCGCTGGCCGATGTGAATGACCGCCTCAACCGGCTCAGCGAGCTGCTGATCCAGTCCAACAGCGCCGCGCTCAGCCCGGCCGACCGCGCCAGCATGATCGAAGAGGTGCGCGGCATCCGCGACGCGCTGTTCGCGATCGCCAACCGCGCCGATGGCGAGGGCCGGCATCTGTTCGGCGGCGCCCAGGATGCGACCGCACCGTTCACCGAAAGCGGCGCCGGCGTCACCTACAACGGCGACCAGACGGTGCGCCTGACCGAGATCGCCAACGGTCTTTCGGTGTACGACGTACACGCCGGCAGCGAAGTGTTCATGCGGGTCGGCCCCGGCCGGGTCACGCCACAGCCCGACCCCGCCAACACCGGCACCGGCGTACTCGACAGCAGCGGCTTCACCAATCCTGCCGCCTGGGTGCCCGACAACTACACCGTGCTGTTCAGCGAGCCGGTTCCGGGCACCATCGAGTACGAAGTGCTCGACGGCAGCAACGCGCCGTTGGCGCCGCCGGTCACCGGCACCTATGTGCCCGACGAGGCAATCAGCTTCAACGGCTACCAGCTCAGCGTGCGCGGCCAGCCGGCCGCCGGTGACAGCTTCAATGTCGCAGAGCGCCCGGGCCTGAACGTGTTCGACATGGTCGACCGCGCCCTGGTCGCCCTCGCCACGCCGGATGCCCCACCCGCGGTCGCCGCCACCCGGCAGAACGAGACCTACCTGCTGCTGGGCGACCTGCAGGCGACCTCCGACCACATCGTCCGCGTCCGCGCCGACCTCGGCACCCGCCTCAATCTCGTCGACCAGAGCGACGAAGAGCGCGAAGCGCAGCTGCTCAACCTCAAGAGCACCCTGTCGGGCCTGCGCGACCTCGATTATGTCGAGGCGATCAGCCGCCTGAACCAGGAAGCCTCGGTGCTGCAAGCGGCGCAGGAGAGTTTCACCCGGCTGCAGGCGCTGTCGCTGTTCGACCGGCTCTGAGCCCCTCGCGGGCCGGCAAAGCCGGCGCCAGTTCACGCTTTGGCGCCGAAGTCAAAAAAATTTCCACCTCCCCCTAAAGTTCCTCGCGACCGGTCCGTTAATGGACTCAGCAGCGGCAAGGTCCAGTACCCAAGACCCACCCTGCGGAGTCCGGCCCCTAGCCGGGTACCGACCCACCGAGGAGACATCCCATGCAAGTCATCAACACCAACATCATGTCGCTGAATGCCCAGCGCAACCTGTCGTCCAGCAACACCTCGCTGGCCACCTCGGTTCAGCGTCTGTCGTCCGGCCTCCGCATCAACAGCGCCAAGGACGACGCCGCCGGCCTCGCCATCTCCGAGCGCTTCACTACCCAGATCCGCGGCATGAACCAGGCGGTTCGCAATGCCAACGACGGCATTTCGCTGGCGCAGACCGCAGAAGCTGGCCTTGCCACCGTGTCGGGTAACCTGCAGCGCATCCGCGAACTGGCGATCCAATCGATCAACTCGACCAACAGCCAGGATGATCGCGACGCGCTCGACGCCGAGGTCCAACAGCTGATCTCCGAAGTCGACCGTCTGTCCAGCGCGATCAACTTCAATGGTCTGACCCTGCTCGACGGCAGCTTCAGCGGCGACTTCCAGGTCGGCGCCAACTCCGGTGACACCATCGCGGTCGATCTGACCACCATCGATGTCAGCGGCATTGTTTCCGGCGATGTCACCTCGGCCGCCAACGCCGCGACCATGCTCGATACCGTCGATGCCGCCCTCGACACCATTCTGGAATCCCGCGCCGACCTCGGTGCCATCCAGAACCGCTTCGAGGCCGTGGTCTCCAGCCTGCAAAGCGCATCGGAAGCGTTCAGCGCATCCCGCAGTCGAATCAGGGACGCCGACTTCGCAGCGGAAACCGCGGAGCTGACACGAACGCAGATCCTGCAACAGGCCGGTGTCGCGATGCTCGCACAGGCCAACCAGCTGCCGCAGAACATCCTCGCCCTGCTGCGCTGATCGAAGATACGAGGTAACCAGAACGGCCCGGGTGCAAGCCCGGGCCGTTTCCTTTGTGCCGATCAGCGATCGAGCCAGGCGGACTGCCACGAATCGAGTCCCGCCCCTTCAAGCATCCAGCCTTGGCGAACCGCCGCTTGCAAGGCGAGGCCGCGTCGAGCGGCCTCGTCGCGGTCGGCGACGTGCTCGCGAATGGCATCGACCCAATCGCGAAAGCGGTTGCGCACCCGCATCACCGGCAAACCATGCTCGCGATATGGGCGCACATCACTGCACACCACCGGATAGCCGCAGGCACCGTACTCGAGCAGGCGAAGGTTGCTCTTGCAGGCATTGAAAGCATTGTCTTCCAGTGGCGCGATGGCGAGGTCGAGTCGCAGCGAGGCCAGTCGTTGCGGATACCACGGCGTTTCCACGCCGAGGTAGCACTCCCGGATGTGCGGCAGCAGCGCCGGTGGCCACATGCCCAGGAACACCCAGTCCACCTCGCCGGCCAGCTCGCGCACGACGTCCGCCACCAGCTCGAGATCGCCGCCATGTCCGATGCCACCGGCCCAGCCGACCCGCGGGCGCGGCCCCTCGTTGCGCTGTGCCTCGACCGATCCCCACCACGGCAGCGGCAGACGGTTCTCGACCACGCGGATGTCGCGGTGATAGCCGGCGAATGTTTCGGCAAGCGCTGAGGTGGACACCACCAGCCGGTCGCACAGCCCGATGCCGGTGCGCAGACGCTTCGCCATGTCCGGGTAGACGTTGTCGCGATGCGCGCTTTTGCGCGGCACGTTCAGCAGGTTGTCGTCGATCTCGTACACCAGCATCGCCTGGCTGTAGTCGCGGACGCGACGCATGGCCTCGTGGAATTCGTCCTTCAGCGGCTTCTGCAGCACCAAGGCCTGCGGCTGCACGCGTTCCAGCTCGGCCGGCATCGGCATGATGCTGGCGCAGACGCCGCGCAGCAGCCCTGCACCGCGCAGGGCGGCAAACGGCTGCACGACCCTGTAGTGCCCACAGCCCGCGGAATCGGCGTGCGCGGCGAGCACCGTCGGCAGCTCGGCGAAGCGCGACGCCGGAGCGCCGGCCAAGGTGGTACGGGTGTCGAGCTCGAATCCGAACCCGACCAGAGAGAGATTGCGGTTGTATGCCGGATCGTGCGCCATCCGCGGCAGCCACTTGCGGTACATCCGGTCCCGCTCGCGCTGGAAACGCTCGCGCTTGGCCGCTTGCGCCTTCTTGTCCAGTGTCTTTTGGCTGATGCTGCCGATATGCGTCACCACCGCGTGTGGCGTCCACACCACCAGATGACCCGTGCCACACACCTTCAGACAGAAGTCGACGTCGTTGAAGGAAACAGCGAACTGCACCTCTTCCAGCCCACCGACCGCCTCGTACACCGATTTGCGGACCAACAAGCAGGCTGCCGTCACCACGCTGTAGTTCTGGTCGACATGCAGTCGCAGCATGTACCCCGGCACCGTAGGCGCGTTGCCGATAAACGGATGCTCGGCCGGACCGCGCAGCCCCATCAGCACCCCGGCGTGCTGCACCTTGCCGTTCGGGAACAGCAGACGCGCGCCGACGACCCCGACTTCCGGACGCTGCGCGTGGTTCATCATCTCGCCCAACCACTCCGGCTGGATGATCGCCGTATCGTTGTTGAGCAGCAGCAGATACTCGCCGCGTGCCTGCCGTGCCGCGAGATTGTTCATCGCCGAATAGTTGAACGGATGCGGGTAGCGCAGCACCCGCACCTGTTCCAGACCCAATTGCTCCAGACCCGCAAGCCAGGCCAGCGCGTCTTCGGCGCGGCTGTCGTTGTCGACGATTAGGATCTCGTAGTTGCGGTAGGCCGTCTTCTCCATCAAGGACTCGACGCACTGGCGCAGCAGCGCCAGGTTGTCGCGGGTGGGAATAACGATCGACACCAGCGGCTGCTGGCGATGGCCGTAGAGCAGGCGATAGGTGCCCGCCGGGCCGTCGACGACATCGGCGTGCTCGTAACCGCGCCGGTGCAAGTGCGACAACAACACCTCGCGTCGACTTTCCAGCCCCGTCCTCGCCGGCGGCGGCGCCACCAGCAGCAGCTCGGAGACGTGCCCGATTCCCGCCAATCCGCCGGACTCGACCAACCGCAGAATCACGTCCAACTCGAACGCGTCGCCGCAACGGCCGTCGAATCCGCCCAGCCCCTGCAACGCGGCGCGCGAATACAGCCAATGGCCCGCCATGGCTCCGGGGTGCGAGAGCAGCAGGTCGAGATTGAAGTCGGGCCGGAAGCCGCCTTCCAACGTCGATGGCCCGCGGCGCCAAACTTCGTCGGCAAACACCGCACGGCATCCGGGCGCCCGGTGGATATCGGCCAGCACCGTACGCAAGCCCGACGGCGTGAACTCGCACCCGGCCTCGACCAGCAGCAACCAGTCGCCCGCTGTCTCCGCCAGCCAGTCGCTGGCGGCGCCGACGATGCCGCGATCGTCGCAGAATCGCCAATAGTCCTCTCCGGCAGGAGCGAGCTGCGCGCTGATGACGCGGACGCTGACAGGCAAGTGCGGATCCGCCGCCGCCTGCAGGCTCGACAGCGTGCGCGCGACCGCCGCCACGCCTTCGCCACCATCGATCACCAACACGTCCACGCCTAGGCCTTCGGGCCGCGCGTGGGCCAAAGCCGCCAGCAGCTGGCGCTCGCCCAGGGCATCGGGAACCCGCGCCGCCAACCAGTCCGACAGCGCTGTGCGAATGCCGCCGCCTCCGGCCCGCTCGCGCGCCAAGCCGGCTGCCAGCCGCTGCGGCGGACTCGCCAGCACGCGCTGCGTCGCCTCCAGATAACCGCGCCCGAAACGCTGGTCCGGCTCGAGATAGCAGCCTTCGCCCCATTCGTTCCAGGCATTGATGAAGAGCAGGCGCTCGTCGCCGGAGAACTCCTCTAGCACCCGTGCCGCGGTCCGCCGCAGCCATCCCTCGTACAGCTCCGGCGTGGAGCCGTGAAGCACGATGGCGCCGCCCTTGCGCCGACGCGCGGCATTGTCCCAATCCGGCACCAGGCAGCGGAAGCGCTTGTAGTCGGGGCGGACCCGGTCCAGCCAGTAGTCGGTCAATTCGCTGTAATCGCCGACACGTATCTGTTCATCCTGCAGTTGCGACAGCCCTTGCGCGGTGCTGATCCGCGCCAGCGACACCTGGTGCGGCAGGAACTCGCAATTGGCATCGCAGCCGGACTGCGCCGGAACCACCGTATTGAAGCTTTCGATGCCGACCAGATAGACCTCGCCGATCCCCTCACGCCGCCAGACCTCGCGCCATTTCGCAATCGAACGCGCCGCATCCGGAATGATGTCGAGCCGGTACACCAGGAACAGCGGCCGGCCGTCGACGCGGATGTAGCGGTGGTCGCGCAGGTAGGGCACCGCATCCAGCGCGAAACGCTCGTCCAGTTCCGGTGCATAGCTCTGACGCATCAACACTTCACGCTCGCCGCCATCCCAGCGCCGGGTCCAGTTCTCGTTGGCCCAGCACAGGCAGAACGGCAGTTCGATCTGCGGGTTCTGCAGCAACCGGTCTACCGGACGCTCCAGCAGGCGCTTTCCGTCGAACCAGTAGTAGTAGAAGCAGAAACCCTCGATGCCATGCTCGCGTGCCAGCAGCGCCTGCCTGGCCAACACCTCGACATCATCGAGATCGTAGTAGCCGAGCTCGGTCGGAACCCGTGGCTGGTTGTGGCCCTCGAACAACGGCCGCCCCTGGCGGACGTTGTCCCACTCGGTAAAGCCCTCTCCCCACCAGGCATCGTTTTCGGCGATGGCATGGAACTGCGGCAGGTGGAACGCGATGGCGCGAATGCCATTCGCATTGCGGCGGACGCGCCCGCGCGCCCTGGCGATGGTCGCGTCGAGATTCGGGAAGCCGAGCGCCTGCCGGGTCCAGTCGGCGTCCGGTTGCGCCAGTGGCCGAGTCGCCACCCGCCCGTCGTAGGCGAGCGCCTCTTCGTCCAGAAACCGCGCTGCCTCAGCGCGAAACAGCGGCAACGAAGCGGTGAACAGCCGCTGCACGTCGGCCTGCGCCTGCCGCTGCTCACCATGCTTGCGAAAGCGCGACAGCGGTCGCACCAGGTAGGCCAGGTCGCCCTGGCGCAGCAGATTCGCGTACATCGCCAGGTCGTTGATGGCGCGGATCTGCTGCCCGTTGATGCAGCAGATATGCGGCAGCACGCCGAGCAGGTCGGCGCGGCGCAGCAGCACCGTACTCGGCTCGCCGATGAAGTTGGTCGGATGATCGATCAGGTAAGCCACCAGATCGCGTCCCGCCACCCGCATGTCCTCCGCAAACGGACAGCGGGTTGCGGCGATCTCCGGCAACAACTCGCCGTCCCCACCCACCAGCAGCCGTCGTGACGTGACCAGGCTGATGCCGGGCTGGCTCTCCATCACCTCGACCATCGTGGCGATGCAGTCGGGCTCCAGCAGGTCGTCGTCGTTGAGAAACTTCACGTAGCGGCCGCGCGCCTCGCGCAGGCAGCGGTCGAGATTGCGCTGTCCGCGCAGACGCTGCGTATTGCGCAGGTAATGGATCGGGAATTTGGACTCCGCCTGGCAATGACGGACCAGACTGGCGATTACGTCGTCGCCGCTGTCATCACAAACCAGTATTTCCGTATCGCCGAAGGTTTGTGCCATCGCGCTGCGCAGCGCCGACTCGAAGTAGCGGGGATTGAAGGCCGGGATGGCGATCGTCACCATTGCTTCCGCCGCATCGGCATTCCGCCCCTGTCCGTTCATGGTCTCTCCGCTTCTTCGATGGCATCGTCGGCAAGAAATTGCGCCAGCTCGGTTCCTTGCAGTTCCTCGCTGATACTGCAGGCAATCCCGGGAGGAAGAATGCGACGCCATCCGTGGCTGTCCTGCCGGACCCGGAACACGCCATAGGGATCGTCGCTGTCGGTACTACTCGAGGCGGCGACGAAGCGCTCAACCTGCGCATCGAAGGGCAGACCGATGCTTGCCAGCGCCGCATGCATCGTCTCTCGTGGCTCGCGCAAGAGCGTCTCGTAACGCAGGATCTGGAACCGGCCCGGGTACTGGCGCGAGAGCGCGAGAAACAGCCACGCCAATTCGCGCCAGCGGTCGAAGCCGTACCAGTTCTCGGGCTTGTCGGCATTCTTCAACCGCGCTGAACGCCATTCCGCATCGATCGACCAACCCGCATCGAACTCGCGCGGCGCGCGCAACCATGAAGCCAGCACGGCACGCGGATCACGGATCAAGCCGATGATTCGTGCGTCCGGGAGCGCCGACAGCAAGCGCGGCAGCAGGTGATGGAATCTGACCTCCTTGTAGACCAGCCAACTGGCGTGTTCCTTCCGGAACTCAAGGGCATCACGGGCCAGTCGCTCCTTGCCGGTTTGCAGGACGAACGGATCGTTGCTATGCAGCAGGTCGTCGAAGAAGCTGCGAATCGCAGCGTCGCTCGAAGCCTCGCTTACGCGATCGCGGAATGCATAGGAAAAGAAAGGCTGATAGCGGAAAGCGACTGCTGGATGGCTGTTGAAGAGCTGCCCTAGCCAGGTTGTCCCGGAACGCGGCGCGCCGTGGATACCTAGCAGCCCCACGTCACGCATCCGCTGTCTCCTCCGCCCGAGGAGGCACCAGCTCGAAATTCGGAAGACGCTCACGACACGCGTCAATGCCGTCCACGATCAAATCGTGCAGGATGGACAGGTGCACGTACTCGTCGCCGATCGTCCGAGGTTCGCATCGCGTGCGCAGGAACGAGAGCCGGATGCCGGCGGCTGCAAACGCCCGCCCATGATAGATGTCCAACCCGCCGACAGGATTGATGTACTGGGTGGCGCCGATGCGCCGGCACAACTCTATGATGCGCTGCTCGCCCCGCAGCGCGGGATCGATCTCGAACCGTGAAGCGCAG